>JAZNOH010000084.1:0-7887 GCA_045580715.1 Clostridia bacterium | reverse complement strand
GTACATTTCTCTTGCTTCCAAAGCCAAATCTGTTCTAATTGACACATATATTCCACCTTTATATTTAATATATTCAATATTTTTTCCATATAATGAGAATTTATGCTGATTATAGTAAAATAATATCAAAGCATAGATATCAGAGGTGAGGGGAGATATGGAGAATAAAATATCTATAAAAACATAATCACCGACTTGAAAAATCAAGTCGGTGATATTTTTATGAGGAGTTAATCGTCGCAATCTGCTATACATTTTATCAAGCATCCTGTTGATGTCAACACTAATGAGAAAAATGCAAGCAGTGCTCCTGTTATCACAGCACCCAAGATACTTGTTGCAACAAACTCAATTGCTAAAAGTACCACAGCTGCCAATATTGTTAATAAAATTGCAGTAATCAATACTGATAAAATCGGACATAAACAAATTCGTGTACAAGAACCATTTGTAAGGGTTACAGCCAGAAGAAGAATTGCAAGATAAACCACTGCTATACCAAAAACTACCCATAGGAATGGCGCAGTGACTGTTATTGTAGCAGATATTCTTAAAAAAGCTGTTATTATTCCGATAATTATACTTGCCACAACAGCTAAAAATGTGCAATTAATTCTGCAGTTACAGTTATACATATGTCATTCACCTCCTAATATACTATATGTTAATTGTCTGTATATAGTTAATCTATTGAAATGACTTTTATAAAGAATTAATCAATTTATGAAATTTGTGCATTGAATTTGGGGATAAATTATGGTATAATAAGTCGAAAATATGTAAAGTAAAAGTTAAGAGAAAGGATGAAGCAGTTTTTAGCTGCATATAATTATGAAAATTTTTGAACCAAAGTTATTTGTTAGTTTAAAGGATTATAACCTGAAGAAATTATACTCGGATTTAATTGCAGGAATTATTGTTGCGATAATAGCATTGCCACTTTCTATTGCACTTGCAATTGCATCAGGAGTTGCACCTGAAAAAGGATTATATACTGCTATTGTGGCAGGTTTTGTTATTTCCTTGTTAGGTGGAAGCAATGTTAACATATCTGGTCCGACAGCTGCATTTGCAACTATTGTTGCGGGTATTGTTGCGCAGTTTGGAACTCAAGGACTTGTTATTGCAACAATTATGGCAGGATTAATGCTAATAATAATGGGTGTTTTGAAGTTTGGATCATTGATTAAATACATACCGCACACAATTACAACAGGTTTCACATCAGGAATTGCTTTGACTATTGTGATAGGTCAGCTTAAGGACTTTATGGGGTTAACATTCAAAGAGGGAACTCATGCAGTTGAAACAATGGAGAAGCTTTCTGCAGTTGCAAATTCAATTCAAACTATAGAACTATCAGCAGTATTAGTAGGCTTGATAGGTCTTGCAATTCTTATCATATGGCCTAAAATTAATAAAAAAATTCCGGGTTCATTAATAGCAGTTGTTGTAGGTGTTATTATTGTAAAAGTATTCGATATGCCTGTTAACACAATCGGAGATTTATACCAGATATCAGGTGCAGCACCATCATTATCTGTTCCAAGTGTTGAATTTAGTACAATAAAAGAGCTTTTACCAAGTGCATTTACAATAGCTATTCTTGCAGCAATTGAATCGCTTTTATCTTGTGTTGTATCTGATGGAATGATAAATGACAAGCATAATTCGAATACAGAATTAATTGCACAAGGTGCAGGAAACATATTCTCAGGACTATTTGGTGGAATACCTGCAACAGGAGCAATTGCAAGAACTGCAGCAAATGTAAAAAATGGTGGTCGCACACCGATTGCAGGAATTGTGCACGCAGTTGTTTTATTGTTGGTATTAGTAATCCTTATGCCATATGCTGCCTTAATTCCTATGCCGATTATTGCTGCAATATTATTTATGGTTGCATATAATATGTGTGAGTGGAGGGAGTTTGTTAAAATATGTAAAACAGCACCTAAGAGTGATATTATTGTCCTTGTGCTGACATTTATTTTAACCGTTGTATTTGACCTTGTTGTTGCTATTGAATTTGGTATGATTGTGACTGCATTCCTGTTTATTAAAAGAATGTCTGATGTCACTCGTATAAGAACATGGATTGATGAGGAAAACGATGACAGACTAAAATCTATTCCTGAAAATACTCAGGTATTTGAGTTTGACGGACCAATGTTCTTTGCTACATCTGACATAATCTCATCACTTAGAGTTAAAGAGGGAACCAAAAATGTGATTTTAAGAATGAGAAATATCCCATCTCTTGATGTTTCAGCACTTGAGGCTTTAAAAGAAGTGTATAACAAATGCAGAGAAAAAGATATAACTGTAATTTTTTCTCATGTAAATAATCAACCAATGCAGGTTATGAAAAAATCAGGATTTTATGATGAGGTTGGAGATGTTTGCTTTGCCAAGAATATTGATGAAGCACTGTCTTTAGCAAATAATATCTGATGTTTATTTTTCATATATTGTGATATATTAGATAAATCGGAGGTGTTTTTATATGAATAGCTACGGTTTGGCACTGGGTGGAGGAGGAACAAAGGGAGCATATCATCTTGGAGTGTGGAAGGCTCTTTGTGATATGAATATTAAGGTTTGTGCAGTTACAGGGTGTTCTATTGGCTCTGTGAATGGAGCTTTATTTGCCCAGGGAGATTTTAAGGTTGCAGAGGATATATGGCTTAATATTGATAAAGACAGTGTTATTGAATTATCTGATGCAAGCGTTGGTGATAATTTACTTAATATAAAAAACCTATCCCATTTAATTTCAGATATTTATCGGAATAATGGTTTGGAAACCAAACCATTTCGTGAATTAATAGAAAGAACAGTTGATGAGCATAAAATAAGAAATTCGGGGATTGATTTTGGGCTTGTGACATATGATTTAACTCAAAGAGAAGAGAAATCATTGTTTTTAGATGAAATTCCTAATGGACAGTTAGTTGATTATTTGATGGCAAGTGCATCATTGCCTGGTTTAAAAAGGACAGTTATTGGGGATAAGGAATATATTGACGGAGGGATTGCAAACAATATTCCTGCTGATATGCTTGTATCAAAGGGAATAAAGAATATTATTGCAGTTGATGTCGGGGGAGTAGGGATAACGAAAGGTCTTGCCCCTAAAGGTGTGAATATGATTAACATAAAATCGAGCGAGAAAATAGTTGGTATGCTTGATTTTAAGCCTGAGAATATTGAAAAAATGATAAGAGCAGGGTATATTGATTGTTTAAGAGAATTTGGAAGAGTTGAGGGAAGTTTGTATGCCTTTAATGTTTCAGACTATCATAGTGTAAGGCAAATGTATTCACAAAAAATAATTAATGGGATTGAAAGTGCGGCAGATATTTTTGGTGTTGACAGATATAAAATATATAAATTCCAAGACCTGTTGGAAGGTGTTTTGAAGAAATATAATGAATATTCAAAAAAAGGCAGTGGAGTTGACGATAAACAATTGTTAGTCAAATTCACAGGATATATTTTAGGAGAAAAACTTGATGATACAGTTGCAAAGCTATTCTCAGGATTAATGAGTGATGTGACTAATGCTGCTAATTCAATTGCGTACTTTTTATTAAAACAAGATAATTAAAATACAGGGGAAATCCCCTGTATTTTTGTGTATAACTTTTCCTTATTTGAGATAAATTAATAAAAAGGAGGAGATGTTATGAAACAATATATTGAAATAACGGATGTTTTTGCAAGAGAGGTGCTTGATTCAAGAGGTAATCCAACAGTAGAGGTTGAGGTTTATACGGATGATTGCTTTGGAAGAGCCATCGTTCCCTCAGGTGCATCAACAGGTGTTTTTGAGGCTGTTGAATTGAGAGATGGTGACAATGAGCGCTATATGGGTAAGGGCGTTAAGAGAGCAGTTGAAAATGTTAATACTAAGATTGCTGACAGCATAATTGGAATGAATGTCTTAGACCAAAGGGCGATTGATAAAAAATTATGTGCATTTGATGGGAGTCCTAATAAAGAAAATCTTGGTGCAAATGCTATCTTGGGCGTTTCTCTTGCTGTTGCAAGGGCAGCGAGTGAGTATTTAGGATTGCCACTTTATAGATATGTAGGAGGAACTAATGCACACACATTGCCAATCCCTATGATGAATATTTTAAATGGTGGTGCTCATGCTGATAATAATGTTGATATACAGGAATTTATGATCATGCCTGTTGGTTCAAAATGCTTTAAGGATGGCTTGGAACAGTGTGTAAGAGTTTTCCACACACTGAAAAAAATATTAAAGGATTTAGGAAATACAACATCAGTTGGTGATGAGGGTGGCTTTGCGCCAAATCTTCCTACTGATGAAAAAGCAATTGAAATAATCTGTGAAGCGATTGAAAAGGCAGGTTTTACTCTTCGAAAGGATTTTATGATTGCAATTGATGCTGCAACAAGTGAGTGGTTACAATCAGATGGAACATATAAAGCACAAAAATCGGGAATTGTACGAACAAAAAGTGAAATGATTGATTATTGGCAAAGTCTTATTGACAAATATCCTATAATTTCGATTGAAGATGGTCTTGCAGAGGATGACTGGGAAGGTTGGAAGGAATTAACTCAAAGACTTGGTCAAAGAGTTCAGTTAGTCGGTGATGATTTGTTTGTTACAAATCCTGAAAGACTGAAAAGAGGAATTGATAATGAAATTGCAAATTCAATATTGGTCAAGGTTAACCAAATCGGAACATTAACCGAGGCACTTGACGCAGTTGAAATGGCTAAAAGGGCAGGGTATTCTGCAATTATGTCACATAGAAGCGGAGAAACAGAGGACACAACAATAGCCGATCTTGCAGTAGCACTAAATGTGGGTCAGATTAAAACAGGAGCACCATCAAGAACAGACAGGGTTGCTAAATATAACCAGCTTTTAAGAATTGAGCAGGAGCTTTATAAGGTTGCAGAGTTTAAAAGCTGCGAGTTGGAAAAAAGAATGAAGAAATAATAAAAAGCGGCAATGCCGCTTTTTATTAAAGTATTTCAAAATCAATTAAGCCATCATTATAGATTAAATCAGGTTCGCCATTAATTAATGGCTTTGCATAGTCAATAAACTTTTGTGTTACATACATTTTATCCTCTGATATCATATCGTCAGGAATTTTCTTTTCCACATTTGCGATAATATCTACATCATAGAATTTAACTTCACATTTGTATGGTTCTTCGGATGTTCTCGCAAAGCCTGCCATAAAACCTGTATTTCCTGAAAGAGCGTGGGAAGTGCCCTCATAGCCTGCCCTAAAAGCTTCCTCGTAATCACAAAGAGATATACCCTGTGCAAAGCATCTTTGAAGAGTGCTGAATTCAATAGTTCTTGATTTAAAAGTCAAATGCTGTTTCAAAAGGTTTTCAATAATTTTTCCTGCACCACCAAGATTTGCATGATTAAAACCATCATTCTTCAATGTTGATGTGATTTCGCTTATGTATTTTCCGTCTTTATCCTTTATACCCTCAGATACTGCAATAACTGTAAAATCCTTTTTGCTCATCACATCTTTAACTTTTTCGATAAATTTATCTAAATCAAAAACAACCTCAGGTAAAAGGATGATGTCAACAGAATGAACTTTTTTGGAGTTAGCCAGTGCGGCAGCAGCAGTTAACCAACCTGCATTTCTTCCCATTGTTTCAACTATAACGATTGATTTCATTTTGTAAGCTTTCGCATCCATTGTAAGCTGTCTGATTGAGTTTGCGATAAATTTTGCTGCAGAGCCAAAACCGGGAGTGTGGTCTGTTAAAGCCAGGTCATTATCTATTGTTTTTGGTATTCCTGCGACGATTATATCATAGCCTATCTTCTTGGCGTATGCAGACACCTTTTTGACAGTATCCATTGAATCATTGCCACCAATATATAGGAAATAACCAATATCATATTTTTTGAATAATGAGAATAATTTTTCATAAAACTCTTCATCATCCTCAGGCAATTTCTTTCTGCAAGAGCCGAGATATGATGAAGGTGTTTGTCTTAAAAGCTTTAGTTTATTTTCGTCTTTGAATTGTTCTAAAGAAATGATATTTTCATTCATAAACCCTTCAATTCCATTAATCATTCCATAGACCTTATCAATTTTCTCTGATTCCAATGCCCTTTTAATTACGCCCGCAAGGGATGAGTTAATAACAGAGGTTGGTCCCCCTGATTGTCCGACGATAAGATTTTTCATTTTAATATTCCTTTCAATTTTTAATAATATCTTTTATAACCTCTCCCGCAATCATTAGCCCAGCAACTGATGGGACAAAAGAAACACTGCCTGGAGTTTGTCGTTTGTGGCAATCATCATCAGAAAATAGTGGTACAATTGGTTTTTCTGATGACCAGAGGACTTTTAGGGAATTAATTCCTCTGTTTTTTAATTCTTTTCTCATAACTCTTGCCAATGGGCATGTATGAGTTTTTGAAATATCGGATATAGTAAATAGGGAAGGATTAAGTTTATTGCCGGTTCCCATTGAACTTATTACTTTGACATTGTTTTTTTTGCATAGTTCAATTATGTGAAGCTTTGATGAAACGGTATCAATAGCATCAATAACATAGTCAAATTTTGATAGGTCTATCTCATGAGCATTCTCCGGTGTATAAAACATATTTAAAATGCTCACATTAACATTTGGATTGATGTCCTTAATTCTTTCGCTCATAACCTCGGTTTTATACTTGCCAATAGTTGAATTAAGAGCAATAAGCTGTCTGTTAATATTTGATTTGGATACTTTGTCGTTATCAATTAATGTCATATTACCAACAGAACACCGCACTAACGCCTCACAAACATATGAGCCAACACCACCAATGCCAAATATTGCAACAGATGAAGATTTGAGCTTTTCTAATGCATTTTTACCAAGAAGCATTTCGCTTCTTTGAAATTCTGACATTTATATATTTCCTTTCCGAAATTGAATAACTAAATTATATATGATTATTCCTTTTTTGTCAACATATAGAAATTTACGATATAATGTAAACAAAAAACTTTTTGAAAAAATTACAAAAAAGTATTGACAAACCTGTTCTGATTTGCTATAATAGTCAAGGTCAGTTGATGAGACTATAGTTAATTAGAGTATGCGGGTGTAGTTCAATGGTAGAATCCCAGCCTTCCAAGCTGGTCGTGTGGGTTCGATTCCCATCACCCGCTCCAACACGCACCTGTAGCTCAGTTGGATAGAGCAACTGCCTTCTAAGCAGTGGGCCAGGAGTTCGAATCTCTTCAGGTGCGCCATTTTTTTATTTGGTGGGTATAGTTCAGCTGGTTAGAGCGTCAGATTGTGGTCCTGAATGTCGTGGGTTCAAATCCCACTACCCACCCCATTTATTTTCTTGTTGGTTGAGATACATAGGGATATAGCCAAGTCGGTAAGGCACCAGATTTTGATTCTGGCATTTCGTAGGTTCGAGTCCTGCTATCCCTGCCATTTATGTGGGTCATTAGCTCAGTTGGCAGAGCACTTGACTTTTAATCAAGTTGTCCGGAGTTCGAATCTCCGATGACTCACCACATCAGAGCAAGCTATATATAGCTTGCTCTGATTTTTTTATGAAAAAAATCAGAGTTCGCTCATTCCGCTGCTCTTCCTTTTTCCCAAAAGGTCAGGTCCAAGTCGACTATTCAGTTGTAAACGCGTTCATAACGCCTTTGTTTCACTACTAACCTTTTACTAGGTGGTGCCTGTGGCACAATTGCAGTAATATTTCTTTATAGCACATATCGTCATTTTCTGACAAATTACAAGAAAAATATAATCTGTTTTTAAACATATGAAGTCGAAATATAAGAATAAATGAGAAAATAGGAAGAAGATGTCATATTATGCGAACTCTTTTTC
>JAZNOH010000083.1:0-2814 GCA_045580715.1 Clostridia bacterium | reverse complement strand
TGTATTCCACTAATTGATGAAGATTTTTGTGTTGAAGCAATTAAAAAGCTTGTTGAAGTTGACCAGGACTGGATTCCAACTCAAGCAGGAACATCACTATACATAAGACCTTTCATTTTTGCAATTGACCCACATGTCGGAGTTCACCCTGCTAAACATCTTATGTTTGTTGTTATTCTTTCACCTGTTGGAAATTACTATCCTCAAGGATTAAACCCTGTTGATATATATGTTGAACAAAACTATGTAAGAGCTGTTAAGGGTGGTATGGGCTTCACAAAGACTGCAGGTAATTATGCAGCGTCACTAAAAGCTCAGGATGAGGCAGAAAAAATCGGATACACACAAGTTTTGTGGTTAGACGGTGTCGAGAGAAAATATATTGAAGAAGTTGGAACAATGAATGTATTTTTCATTATCGGCGACGAGGTAATTACTCCTGAATTATCAGGAAGTATCTTATCAGGTATAACAAGAATGTCTGTTATCGAGCTGTTAAAAAGCAAAGGATACAAGGTTTCTGAAAGAAGACTATCAATTCAGGAAGTTTACGATGCTCACGAAAAAGGACTATTAAAAGAGGCGTTCGGAACAGGAACAGCAGCTGTTATATCCCCTATCGGAACATTTGAATGGAACGGAAAGAAAATAACCGTTGGTGATGGCGGTATTGGAGAAACTTCTCAAATGCTTTATGATACTATCACAGGTATTCAATGCGGAAGAATTAAAGATGAGTTTAATTGGATTCAAAAAATCTGAATTAATTAAAGAGTACTGTCGGTATTTATTTAATATCGACAGTTACTTTTGATTATATCAAAAACTACGAAAGGATGAAATTTATGAAATTCAAGTTTGATTTTTTAAGAAAAATCATAAATGAGCATTATGTAGAGTTATGCATAGTGTTATCTTTTGTATTGAATTTTGTAATTGAATGTGCAGCCAGATTGTCATTACTTGGTGGTATTTTGTACTTTTCAAAGCATCCTTTTTATTTTATTTATAATTCTTTTTTAATATTATTAACATATATTATCGCTCTTTTATTTAAAAAGAGAATTTTTACTGTTTCTCTTGTAAGTATATGGTGGATTGTGGCTTGCATTGTTAACTCAGTATTAATTCATTTCAGGCATACTCCATTCGTGGCGGCAGATTTCTTCATAATTAAATCTGCTATCGATATTATGGATGTATATCTTTCACCATTCCAACTTATTTCAATAGGTGTTGCTACAGTGGTTGCAATAACTTCACTTATTATTATACTTATAAAGGAAAAACTCAAACGACCGGATTATAGAAAATTATCAGCTTTACTTGCTGTTACAATAATTATTTCACTCTTTCCTACTGAATATATAAGTAACGAAAAAGACAGGGCGCCAAAGTCTAATTTGACGGATGAGGCTTATGAGTATGGTTTTGTATGTTGTTTTTTGAACAGTATATTTAATAATGGGATAAATGAACCTAATATATACTCCCAGCAAAGCATTAAATCTATTGTCAAAAAATTTGATACATATAATAAAATCCCAACAACTCCTAATATAGTTGTTATACAATTGGAATCGTTTATTGATCCATATGTAATTAAAACAGCGCAGTATAATGATGACCCAATTCCAAATTTCAGAAAGCTAAAAGAGAACTATTCAAGTGGTAAACTCGGTGTGTCTGTTTATGGCGGAGGAACTGCAAATACGGAATTTGAGGTCTTAACAGGAATGAGTACCAATTTCTTTGGTATAGGAGAATATCCGTACGAGTCAATATTACATAGTCAGACAGTTGAATCTGTTTGCTATAATTTAAAAGAGCTTGGTTACACTTCCCACGCAATACATAATCATACAGGCACATTCTACGACAGATATCTTGTATATAAAAATTTAGGTTTTGACACATTTACTCCTATTGAACATATGAATAACATAGAATATAATTCACTTGGTTGGGCAAAAAGTGATGTGTTCACTGATTATATTTTTGATGCACTTAACTCAACACAAGGAAATGACCTTGTGTTTGCAGTAACAGTCCAAGGCCATGGAAGATATCCTGAAAAAATTAATCCTGATTTCAAATATAAAATTACCGATGGTTCGCAGGCTGTTATGAATATGAAGGGTGCTCTTGAATTTTATATAAACGAAATTCATGAAGAAGATGTCTGGCTTGGCAAGGTAATTAATAAATTATCTGATTATCCCGAACCTGTTATGGCAATTATATATGGTGACCATATGCCATCATTAAATTCACCTGATGATTTGTTGGAGGAAGATGATGTTTACTCAACAGATTATGTTATTTGGACTAACTATGATTTCCCTAAAATAAACAGGAATTTAGAAACATATAACCTGTTCTCCTTTGCGCTTGAAAGACTAAATATTAATAATGGTATTATGCCTAAATTACATCAATATGGAATGAACAGCGGAAAGTTATATTCTGATGAGCTTCATAGAATACAATATGATATTCTATATGGAAAAAAATTTGTTTATGATGATAAACCAATTACATATAAGCCAACAGATATGAAGCTTGGTATAAGAGATATTGATATTAGAAATGTTGAAATAAAATCTGAATATACTAATATAACAGGGACAAACTTTACCCCTTATAGCAAGGTATGTGTTGATGGACATGAGGTTGACACTACCTATATTGATGAAAATACTTTAAAAATCAATTCAAAAGAGTGTAAGAATTTTGACCAAATCACTATAATTCAAAAATCAACAAATTCGATAGAATTAGGAGAATCTAAACCTTATTATTCAAACAAATAAC
>JAZNOH010000082.1:0-2127 GCA_045580715.1 Clostridia bacterium | reverse complement strand
GAAAATTGGGCAAGAAGGCTTATTTGGGCATATCAGAAACTAAAATCAGAATACGAGGACAATCCTTTTTATTGGTCTGATATGCGTAAACTTGCAGGAGTGAAAAAAGCAAAATTGGAATTGGTTATTCCCTACATATACAAGCATACTGACGCGCTAACTGCTAATACAATAATATCTGTATTCCAAATGCAGCCAACAAAATAAAGCACACTTTTAGTTCCCACACTTTTTGAAAATAAACATTCAAAGATATACCCTACTTCAATTAATAACAGGGTGCGTTCTTAGCGAACGCACCCTGTTATTGGAGTTATTAGTATGGTCTGCTATTGGATATTTAGATTGCAATACCCAGTTTCTTTGCAATCTCTTCAGGCGTAAGACCTTTTTCCTCTGCCTGAGCAAAGATAGCCTTAATCTGCTGCTTAGGCGTTACAGGAGGATTCAGGACTTCTTCCTTCTTTACTTTCAGGCTTTCGATGCACTTCTCATGGTAGGCAATCTTGGAGTCAAATTCTGCAATAATCTGCTCCTTAGTGCGGTTGGGTTTACGATTCTTGTTGTCAGTCATATTAGCACCTCTTTAAGTTAATATTTTTGGTTTGCTTTGTGGTCACATCCTACCTCCACAACAATCTGATATCAAGCCTCTATAGTGCCCAAACTTATACTTGCATTTATAGTGAAGATGGAGTTTTGAATTCATACCATTACTTACCTAAGACAGAAAACAATACAAACACGGGTAGTTCTGAGAGACTACCCGTGTTCTTGTTTTATGAGAGAAAAAGAATAAATGGTGTGCCCATATAAAACCATAGAGAAACCTATGCTTTGATTTCACACAGTTTTCAAGCCATAGATTTCTCTGTCCACTTTTTGTTCTTTTTAAGAAGTTTAAGCAAATAGACCGTAAGGACACTTTTTCTTTTCCCTACGGTCTATTCTTCACCCTTATATTCGATTACTTCTTCTACTTTGCAATCCAACAACTTACAAAGCAAGGCTACGGTGTTTGTAGAAGTGGAGTTGCCTTGTTTGATTGAGTAATAGGTAGCCCTGTTAAAACCCATCTTCTGGAGTTGGTAGGAAGTGATACCTTTGCGCTCCATAGTCTTAAATAACGGTTCAAAACTCACTTTTGCCACAAATACCACCACCTTTTTCTATACTTAGTTATTTAAGTATATTGTCCTTTTGGTGGCTTGAATATGTCTAAATATCTGAGTATACTTGTGGTAAAGGGGTGTGCTTATGAAAAAGAAACTTCTGTCAATCCTAAGATTTATAGTGGTTTTGGTATTGGCTGGCACCGTTGGGACATTCATAGGTAAAGGGATTTATCAGTTGAGATACTTCTCTTCTCTGCCTGAGTACGAAATTCCTGCTGATGTTAAAAAGGCATCTTATTGTCCTCTGTGTGAGAAAGTCCCAACAAATGGACCGTTGATGGTAAATACTAATATGGGTACGGTGGCTGAGATACAGATATTTGATACTGAACTTCACGATAGACTGACTATCTCTGATAAAAGAGATTACGGGATTATGAGAATGGGTGGTAGCGGCTATTGTACTGTCTATGCCTTCCCTGATAACTGCTTTGCAGATGTATCAATAAGTCGGAAGTACCTTTACAAGTACAATAGAGATGCAGCCAACCTTTTTTTCTGTTCTAAATGTGTGTCTAATTTTGATTTAGTGGAGCCTGAGTGTAACTATATCGTGGTGGACGGTTATGACCGTGAAAATCTGCAATATTTTAATCTGAGAGATATTGAAAAGACAGGCTTAACCATTAGGCACTATGCTTTTGAATTTGAAGAAAAGAATGAGTATCGTTATGACTTCAAAGTAACATCATCTTATTTTGACGGTGGTAGAGAGTTGGATTATTTGAATGACTAAGTTGGAGCAAACAGCCTGTTTTACAGGCCATAGAGAAATGAAAATGCCTGTTGCTGAAATCAAGAGAAGACTATCTACACTTCTTGATACCTTGATTTCAAAGGGTGTTCTTTACTATGGTTGCGGTGGAGCATGGGGTTTTGACTTTCTTGCAGCTGAGGCTGTGATTGAGAAGAAAAGGCTAAATTCAAAGGTTAAACTTATCCTTGTACTACC
>JAZNOH010000081.1:0-1688 GCA_045580715.1 Clostridia bacterium | reverse complement strand
AAAATTATATGAGAGGAGTTGTTTAAATTGTTAGACAACAATAAGAATTTTTGGACTTTCTTGTTATTTAACTTTTTAACTTGTGGCATTTATGGTATTATTTATTTGATTAGTTTCTTTAATGATATTAATACCTTGACTTACGATGATGGTGAGCCATTGCCAAACTATTTAGTAGTATTCTTGTTAGGTTTAGTAACTTGTGGTATTTACACCTACTGGATTTACTACAAAATGGGTGATAAGTTGTATAACTGTGGTCAGCGTAGAGGTGTAATGGTTACAGAGACTGCTCAGACTATTTTAATTTGGTGTTTGGTAGGTTTGGTAACTGGTGGTTTAGGTGTTTGGGTTGCAATGTTCTTCTGCTTTGAGAACTACAATAAGTTGGCTACTCATTATAATCAGATGGTAAGTAGTGGTCAGCCTATGGGTAATGGTGGTTATGCTCAGCCAAATCAGAATGCTTGGGGAACTCCTAATGTTCCAAATCAGGCTCCTACAAATGATTATTGGAATAATAATAATCAGGGTAATTCTGGTAACAACCCTACAGATTTTAGTAAATAATATTGTGAGCAGACTGGGTGTTTGTACATCTGGTCTGCTTATAGTAAATAAGGGGGTATATTTATGATTAAATCCTTTAGTTTTAAGCGAGTGAAGCGTGTTATTGCTCTTTCTCTTGCTATGGTAATGTGTTTTGTTTGTCCTGTTTCTGCTTCGGAGTTATCTTTGACTGATGGTTTAACTTCTTTGTTTATGTCTGGCAATCGTTCTTATGAAGGTGAAGTTACTATTTCATTGGATGATAATGCTGTATCTGAAGTAATAGCTGGTTTAGTGGGTTGCTCTGTAGAAGATATGCGTGCAATTCAGAAATCTTTTGCTGAAACTGGTGCTATGTCAAGTGATGAATTGAGTGCTTTTTATGATAAGGACACTTCAAAGGGTAGCCTAAAGGGACTTTGTTCTTCTTTATCTGCCACCAAAGGTTTTGTGTTTACTGCGGATTCTGATAATGATGAAACCTTAAAGACTATTGTAACTGATTTTGGCATTGAATTGGTAAATGTAGATGGTTTAGTTCAGAAGTTTCCTTATAAGGCTGTAAATGTGAAGTATAATGTTGCTTCTTATTTGCCAAAGGATTTGAATACTGAGGTAAATGCGACTGTTACATTTGTGGGTGAAGCGTCTGGTAATACTTTAACAATTCCTGTTCATTTTATAGTTGATAAGTCTGGTTTATTGTTAAGTACTTCTACTTTGTTTGGTAGTTATGATTTGGTAACAAAGATTGTTTCTATTTATAGTCCTCAGTCTATTGATTTTCCTGTGTTAGAGGCTAAAAATCTATTGATGGAGCGTATGGGTAATATTGAATATTTTGCTTATCCATTTGTAGATGAGGATATTACTTTGGGTGTAGATACTGGTTTAGATTATATGGTTGAGCAATCTAAGCTTGGTACAAAGTTTGTATCTGAATTGTCTGATGCTTACAAGGGTTTTGATACTTCTGATTATATTAAAGAATCTGCATCTGGTGTGTCTTATTCTTTGGATATGGAAGAGTGTGAAAATTTTCTAATTGACGCTATGGTTTATACTTATAAGAATGTTTCAACTATTGTTCCTGCAGTATATAATGCTTGGTTAAATTATACTGTTGATAGTGAATTGTT
>JAZNOH010000080.1:0-2174 GCA_045580715.1 Clostridia bacterium | reverse complement strand
CTTCCAATTGCTTTTCTCTATCTAATTTACAAAATCTAACTGCATACCCACTGACACGAATTGTCAAATTCGGATATTCATCAGGATTATTCATAGCATCTATAAGCGTATCTCTATTCAATACATTTACATTCAAATGATGCGCATGCTGTGCAAAATACCCATCTAATATTGCCACTAAATTATTTACCTGATTATCAAAACCATTACCTAAAGTAAATGGAGTTATAGAAAATGTATTAGATATACCATCCTGACAACAACCATAATCCAATTTTGCAACTGAATTTAAAGAAGCCAAAGCACCTTCTTCATCTCGACCATGCATTGGATTAGCTCCAGGAGCAAATGGGGCACCAGCTTTTCTACCATCAGGAGTACTTCCAGTCTTTTTACCATAAACCACATTAGAAGTGATAGTTAAAATAGAAAGAGTATGTCTTGCATTTCTATAAGTCTTATTCTTACACAATTCCTCATAGAAAAATTCAGTAACCCACTTAGCTATTTCATCTACCCTATTATCATCATTACCATACTTTGGAAAATCACCAACAGTTTTAAAATCTACTATTAAACCACGCTCATCCTTTACAGGAGTCACCTTTGCATACTTTATAGCACTTAAACTATCAGTTAATACACTTAAACCACTTATACCAAAAGCCATAAGTCTTTCAGGTTCGACATCATGTAAAGACATCATTAACCTTTCATAAGCATATTTATCATGCATAAAATGAATTACATTCATAGTATTTACATATAATTTAGCCATCCAAGAAGCATACGATTTAAAAGACTCAATTACTTTATCATAATCAAGAACTTCCTCATCAAAAACATCACCCTCAGGAGCTATTTGTTCACCATAAACTTCATCTTTACCACCATTTAAAGACATTAACAATACCTTTGGCAAATTACACCTTGCACCAAAAAATTGCATTTGCTTACCAGTTTTCATTGCAGAAACACAACAAGCAATAGAATAATCATCACCAAAATCCTTACGCATTACATCATCATTTTCATACTGAATAGAAGCAGTATTTATAGAAATTTCAGCACAGAACTCTTTAAAAGGTCTTGGCAAACTTTCAGACCATAACACAGTAATATTTGGTTCCGCAGAAGGACCCAAATTATACAATGTTTGTAAAAATCTAAAATCAGTCTTTGTAACCATGTGACGACCATCTTCAGTCACACCAGCCAAAGCACAAGTTACCCAAACTGGGTCTCCAGCAAATAACTCATTATATTCTGGAGTACGAAGATGACGAACTAAACGAAGTTTTAATACTAAATCATCAATCAATTCCTGAGCTTGAGCCTCATTTAATACCCCTGACTTTAAATCACGCTCAATATAAATATCTATAAAAGCAGATATTCTACCAATACTATTTGCAGCACCATTTTGCTCTTTTACAGCACCCAAATAACCAAAATACAACCACTGAATAGCTTCTTTGGCATTCAAAGCAGGTTTTGAAATATCACAACCATACATTTCAGCCATTTGCTTCAACTGTTGCATAAAATCTAACTGTTTTGCAATCTCCTCAAGTAAACGAATATTTTCTTCATTCATTTCACGAGTTTCAGCAATACGCTTCTTATCCTTTTTACGCTCTTCAATTAAATAATCCATACCATAAAGAGCAACACGCCTATAATCACCAATAATTCTACCACGACCATAAGCATCAGGTAAACCTGTCAATATACCAGCATGCCTTGCCCTTTTCATAGTATCAGAATAAGCCCTAAATACCCCAGTATTATGAGTAGTTCTATATTCAAAAGCACGCTGAATATCCTCACCAACCTCATAACCATAAGCCTTACAAGCTTGAACTGCATTACGATAACCAGCAAAAGGATTTACCCCACGCTTCAAAGGAGCATCAGTTTGCAACCCAACAATTATATCTTTACCTTTTTCTATATAACCAGGAGCATAATTTAACAAAGAAGATACAGTATTAGTATCAACATCTAATACCCCACCATTCTTTATTTCCTGATTTAATAAATCCTCTACTTTATCTTTTAATAGTTTTGTTCTATCTGTAGGCTTCTTCAAAAATTTAAAATCACCAGAATAAGCAGTATAATTTTTCAATATAAAATCCCTTACATTTATTTCATTACACCACACACCAGTA
>JAZNOH010000079.1:0-4895 GCA_045580715.1 Clostridia bacterium | reverse complement strand
CTTTCAGGGTACTTTTCTGCCCACTCCCCAACAATAAAAAATGTACATTTTGCGTTATTTGCTTCTAAGGTTTTTAAAATATTATCAATATCCTCATCACCCCAGGCGCAATTAAAGGTCAATGCCACCTTATTATCATGTCTGTCAACACAGTATATCGGAACCTCTCTTCCCCCAACCTTAAAAACAGGTTTTAAATTCAAGCCTCCAACACCAATGCATAAAGCCAGAACCACAAAGAAAGTATATACCAATACTCTACCCCTTATAACATAACATTTCATAGCAAAATCTCCTTAAAAAAACATATATTATTAATATGCCCAAAAAGAGATTGTTATGTTAAAGTTCCACTTTTTACCTTATAATTTCTAATGACGCATCAAATTCAATAACTGACAAAATATCTTCCTCTTCTATACCATCAGGTGTTTCTATTGTAATTGAGTATTCAAAGGTTTGTTCCTCTGCATTTCTTAAAACATCAACCTCATCAACCGTTACATTAAACTCCGCTAACTTTTCACTTAATTCACGGATATATCCTGTTCTGTCAACACCTTCTATCCTCAGATGTCTGAGCTGTGGTGTGGCTAAGAATCTCGAATTTGAATGAAGCATTATTTGTGCACAATAAATCAGTAATGTAAATATTATTCCAACAATGTATAGCCCTGAACCAATTGCCATTCCTATTCCTGCAGTAGCCCAGATACCTGCTGCAGTTGTCAGCCCTTTTACAGTCTGCCTATGTACAAAAATCATTCCTGCGCCCAAAAAACCGACACCACTGACAATACAGGATGCAATTCTTGATGGGTCTAATCTGACATCAACTCCGTCAAGTGCTGCCATCTTTATTAAATCATAAAATCCATACTTTGATACAATCATCATCAATGACGCTGCACAAGCAACAATAAAGTGTGTTCTTATTCCTGCTTCCTTTGAACGATTTTTTCTTTCATAGCCAATTACTATTCCGCACATTCCAGCAATTAATATTCTGAAAATATACATTAATTCTGACATTTATTTACTCCTTTTTTTACATACTTTCAACAGTTTCAATTCCTAACAACAACAATGCGGATTTGATAACCTGTGTTGTTGCATCAACCAATGCAAGACGAGCCTTCTTGGTTTCTTCATCCACATCACCTTTTAAGATAGGATAATTATTATAGAATTTATTAAAGCATCTTGCAAGATTTGTCACATATCTGTTTATATAGAATGGCTCATTTTTTGCTGCAGCATCAGAAACAGCTGCCCCAAACATATTAATCTGTTTAACAAGCTCATACTCTTCATCCGAGGTTGCCAATGAGAAGTCTGCTTCAGAATAGTCAATTTCACATCTTCTCAAAATACTTCTGCCTCGTGCATAGCTATATTGAACATATGGAGCTGATTCGCCCTCAAAGTCAAGCATACTATCCCATGAGAAGACAATATCCTTTTCTCTGCTGTTTTTCAAGAAAGCATAAAGGATAGCACCTATTCCAATTTTTGTTGCTACCTCTTCCTTATTTTCCATATCAGGACTATTGTTTGTTATAATATCAAGAGTTTTCTGAATTGATTCATTTAAAACATCTTCAAGGAAAACAACATCTCCATGTCTTGTTGATAGTTTTTTATCAGGGAATTTAACAAGACCAAAACCAACATGAGTACAGTTGTCTGCCCAGTCAAAGCCTGCTTTTTTGATTACTGCAAATATTTGCTTAAAGTGTAGTGCCTGCGGAGTTCCGACAACATATATGTTCTTTTCAAAATCATATGCGCGTTTTCTGTAAAGTGCTGCTGCAATATCTCTTGTTGCATAGATTGTTGCTCCGTCAGATTTTAGGATTATGCACGGAGGGACATTTAATTCATCAAGCATAACAACCTTTGCACCATCACTCTCACATAGCAATCCCTTTTCGTCTAAGATATCAACAACCTCCTGCATCTTATCACCATAAAAGCTCTCACCTGCATATGAATCAAAGCTAACACCGAGCATATCATAAACTCTTTTGAATTCCTTTAAGCTGACATCTCTAAAATATTGCCAAAGCTCTGTTGTTTCTTTATCTCCATTTTCCAGCGACTTAAAATACTCTCTTGCTTCATCCTCTAATGAAGGCTCTTTTTCTGCCTCCTCGTGAAACTTCACATAGATTTTTAACAGTTCATTAATCGGGTCCTTTTCAATTACCTCTCTGACACCCCATCTTTTATATGCTGAAATAAGCTTTCCAAACTGTGTTCCCCAATCTCCAAGGTGATTAAGCCTCTGGACATCATATCCAAGATATGCATAAATTCTTGCTAATGAATTTCCGACTGCTGTAGAGAAAAGATGACCAATATGGAATGGTTTTGCAATGTTAGGAGAAGAATATTCAACTAAAACAGTTTTTCCTTTTCCCTCTTCCGATTTTGCAAATTCTCCGTTTGATTCCTTAACCTTTTTCATAACACTTTCTATAAATTCTTTTCTGTTAAAGAAAAAGTTTAAGTATCCGCCAACTGCCTCAACCTTTTCAAATGCCTTATCATCTTTAATTTTTTCCAACAACTCTTGCGCTATCATCGGAGGAGCTTTTCTCATTTTTTTTGCAAGAATAAAGCATGGAAACGCAATATCTCCCATCTTTGAATCGGGAGGAACCTCCATCACCTTCATAAGCTCACCCTTTGTCATATCCACCATTTCACAAATTCTACCTGCAATATATTCCTTATGTTCCATTTTCGTACCTCTTTTTTATTGAATATTAATATAGTATAATAATTTTATCTTATTTTGTCAAGCTTTTAGAACACTCTCTTCATACCCTTTACCAAGCCAAAAACCCTGACTCTTAAAACATCCTCGCCTTCAAATCTCTTTGGAGGATACATAGGATTAACAGAATGAAGTTCGACAAAGTTGTTTCCGTAAAAAACCTTTTTCACCATACCAAGCTCGGAATCCACCATAACAACAGCATAGCTTCCCGATTCAACAGATGGTTGGCACTTTACAAAAACCAAATCTCCATCCTTGAATTCAGGGTACATACTATCTCCTGACACTCTTAAGTAGACATATTCGCAGTCATCGGTTATCGAATCCTTTTCTTCAAAAATATATCCTGTAATATTATCGTTTGCACATTTACCCATTCCAGCAGAAACCTCTCCCAAAACAGGAACAGGAATCATTCCATCATCAAATGATTCAACACTCTGAGTTTCTTTGTCATCACTGACTCCGCAAAGCCATTCCTCTTTAACATTAAACGCCTTTGCCATAGCAGCTAACACAGGTTGTTTCGGAGACGATATCAGCCCTGCCTCATATCTTTGTATTGTTGATTTTGCAACGCCAATTCTCCTTGCAACATCCTCTAACGTCATATCCTTTTCTTTTCTGATTTCTTTAATTCTGCCACCAATTAATCCCAAATCATACATAACATATCATCCTTTCAACAGTTTCGTATTGTTGACTTAGTGTTATTGTACCACATTTCATAGCATAATGCAACAATTTTTGACATTTTTTTTCAAATTCCATCAAAATTTATATTTTTTGTGTAGCATTATGCATATATAATTTTAGTTATAAAATATTTTTGCACTATGCTATTGACAAATAATAAAAAATGTGATACACTTTTCTTGTTGTTGCATAGTGCATCTTGGAGGACATTATGTACTATAAAAATTATACTCAAAATGCCGTTTATGAACTTGAACGGCAAAGAACTCAAGCCAACGGAAATTTATATAAATTCGACATACAGGATGATGAATATTGTGAAGAATGCGGCTCTTCCTCAAAAAAGCTGCACAACATAAATTCCCATCTATTATGTGAGGACTGCATATGTTGTTCCCTAAGAGAATTATATGCAGGAATTGAGCAAGATATGACAATTTTAAATATGGATGCTCTGGAAATTTTAAAAAACATAATATCAGACTTCAGCGATAATGAACTGATGTACTATGTTGAAAATGTATATGAAGAGGCTTAGCAAAAAAATGAGAGGTTTAATTACCTCTCATTTTGCTATATCTGGAATTTAAAGATTATACCGATTACTGCTGATATTGCAATATACACAACCGGATGCCACTTGAATTTCTTTATTGCAAAATATAATAATACCGCCATAACAATGCCTGGGTAAAAAATCTTTTCATTATTTAAAAATGCAACTTTTGCAACTCCTAATCCTGCAAATGCAATCAATGCACAAGATGCTGCTCTCAAGCCATAAAACAGATTATCTAAGAATTTATTTCCCTTAAACTTTTTCAAAACTCCTGCAATTATTGTTATGATTATGACCGATGGTGTTATTTCCCCAAGGGGCGCTATGATTGCTCCCAAAAAACCGGAATTCATATATCCCACATAAGTAGCCATATTTATTCCAATCGGACCTGGTGTTGACTCAGATATTGCAAGCATATTTGAAACATCTGCAATACTGAACCACTCTTGTGAATTCGCAAGCTCATGTAAAAATGGCAAAGTTGCCATTCCACCACCAACAGCAAACAATCCTATTTTGAAAAATTCCCAAAACATATCTATTAATAACATTTTATTTATCCTCCGATTTTCTCATTTTTTTAATTGCTAATCCGAGGATACCTGAAATAATAACCAGTATAACTGCAGATACATTAAAGAAAAGCGACAAGATAAAAACCAAAAGGAATATCATCCATGCCCATTTATCAACCAACGCAGACTTTGATAGCTTTACCACTGCATTAAATATCAGAACACATACGCAAATTCTTATTCCATTAAATGCGTATCCAACAGCCTCATAATCCAAAAAATTTGAAAGAAATGCAGAAATAATTGATATTATTAATACAGAAGGCGCAATTACTCC
>JAZNOH010000078.1:0-9409 GCA_045580715.1 Clostridia bacterium | reverse complement strand
TTTCAGCCGAACCTATAGTTTTTTCAGCAATCTGCTTTCTATACTGTATTCCAACAAGAAAACCAACTATTCCTAAGACTACGGCAGAGGCGGTCAGGATAATGCTTAGTGGGTCCATTATTCTACACCTCTCCTTTAATTATGTTACATATTTTTTGTACTTTCGCACAAAAAACACAGTTATATTTTATACTTTTTTGCTTTAACTGTCAAGCACTTTATTAATTAAATTATATTTTTATTTTAGTTATTGACAATGCCAACTTTATGTGATATACTAGTTTGGCAGTGAAATTTAGGGGTATAGCTCAGTTGGTAGAGCAGTGGTCTCCAAAAGTCTATGCTCTATAACAATTTAATAACAAGAAAACAATCGTAAAGCCCATAAAATCAAGGGGTTTGCGATTCTATACAGGGGTATAGCTCAGTTGGTAGAGCAGAGGTCTCCAAAATCTCGTGCCGTGGGTTCAAGTCCTACTGCCCCTGCCAAGAAAAAAGCCTTGAAACGCAGTTATAATGCGACTTTCAAGGCTTTTATTTTGTATGTTTAATTATATATATCAAAAAATCATACAATTTTTATTGTTGGCTCAGGTTGACAAGCTGTTGACAACCAAATCTGAATATAAATCATGCACTGAGCACATAGCATTTTCAACATCGCCTGCACTACCCATGTGATTATATACAGATAGAATTATATCGAGTGTGTTATCACCCAGAATTTTTTGAACAACTTTGGGATTGACACCCTGTCTTAACAAATTAGTACACATAGTATGTCTGAACACATAAGGGTAATATTTATCCGCATCCAGATTATACTTATCACGAAACTTCCTCCAACGAGAATAGAATGCTCTCTCTTTGAAGAAATCACCATTTCTATCAGGGAAAAGATATTTTGTATCGGGAGAACCTTTGTAAAACCTATCGGCAATCATTCGCTCATGTTGAGCAAGAGCCAATTTTAGAATTTCGCAAGGAACAGAAAGTTCTCGTGAACCATATTGTGTTTTGGTATGGCTTATATATTCCTGTCTACCGATTACATTGCCATCCTTATCATATAATTTGCGAATGGTAGCAGCCTTCCATATTCTAACTACCCCTCTTTCTACATCTATATCAGTTTTATATAATGCACGAAGCTCGCCTGGTCTCATACCTGTATATAACAGGAGTAATAACATACCGTCCATAGTTTCACTACATTCCGCACATTCCTTGATGTATTGTACCTCATCAGAGGCCAACGCTTTCTCGGGGTCAATAGCATCATCTGATATAATTTCAGATTTTGGTAATTTACCCATCGATTTTGCAGGATTAACACTTATTAACCCTTTTTCGATTGCATAGTCAAAAATTAAACCAGCAGAGGTTTTCGTCTTTTTCAAAGTAGAACTAACATATATCTTTTTTAACTGATTAAATAATGCTACAAAATCAGATTTTGTAATTTCTGTAATAGGCTTTTGTCCCAAACAGATAGAATCCAAATAAATCTTTTCGCTTTCACACCTTGCCGAGTTTTGCTTTGTTATATCCAAAGACATAGTGTCTTTTAGTGAATATTTTGAAAACTCCTTATAAGTGTCCCAAGTTCTATCCGATGAAGTTGTACGCTTCATAGAAAAATATTCCTTTGCTATATCCTCATAAGTAGGAATCCTATTCGCTTCTGGAATACCACTCGGGTGTAGTTTTGCTAATTCCACAGCCAGAGCATCCCGCGCCTCGTCTTCGGTTTTAAAAGACTTCGACTTCCTAATCCTCTTACCCTCAGGAGTTTTACCTAAATCTAACTGCACAATCCATCGGTTAGAACCTTTTACATAAGTCACAGAACCATTTGCCATATCTGTGCCCTCCTCTACAACATTTATTTCCCAATCGGGAGTTGTTGTAGTATAGCGTCCTTCTTCAGTTGTTTCAAGACTTGTTGACAAATTTGTTGGTTTTGCACCCAACAAATTTATAATTGAAACTATAGGAATTAAAATTCCAGAGCCAACATTAAGAGTTTGTAAACTACCATTGGATATACACGCCTGAACATCATCTATACCTATACCCAACTCAACTGCCGCTTCCGCAACAGTTAACGAACTTTTACCATACTTTGTACACAAAAAATTTAACATACAAAATACCTCCAAAAAACTATACTCCACACGAGTCACAACTCATGCAGGTATGTTTATGAAGTAAATGCTGATACAACTGCTAATTATAAGGCTCATATGCAGAAAATCGAAAAAATTATCCGCATTTTTGCACTAAAAATATAAGAATTAAGAAAACGAACCCCATAGTGTTATCTACTTCTTATTTTTAAGTAATAAAAAATAGATGCCCACATTAGTGAACATCTACCCATTGCATCATAACCGCCAAGGCTTCGTGGTAAGATTTACAGGAAGTGACTTCGGAGACAAAGTCGTCAACTTCATCCCCGAACCCATTAGTACGCAAAGCCCTTGACACAATACCCATAAGGTTAAAGACATTTCCATTCTGACCTGTTAACTGAACCGATATATCAGGATGCTTTATATCTGTAGCCATAACAACACCTCCAGAAGTTTTCTTGTGATTATAACTCTAAAGTAAAAACAACGCAAGGCTTTGTTTTAGAAAGGCAACTCTTCTACATCATACTCCTCATGAGTACTCATATTAGCCCTTATAAAGTCCATGCCCAACCTGTCTTCTTTTGGCTGAGCATCATCAATGACACCAAGCAGAAACTCATCGGCAACTATACGGATAATTGAATCGTTTTCAGAAAGACCATAAGGCTCAAGATATTTTTCATATATAATATATTCAACATCGGCACAAATATCCTCAATATATACGATTTCACAAGAATCACCATTACCCATATACTTAAGAAGATTGGAAGTCACCATAAACTGACGACCAGCACTATGAACACCACAGGAGTCGTTTTTTAATTCAACTAACCTACAATACTCCGCAAGCGCTACAACATATTCGGGATTATCTAATCCCCCCGCAGCAACTACACCTACTGTGCTATTCCAATAGCACATAGAAACAATACTCATGTTACAACACCTCATATGATTTATTTAAGCACATCACAAAACAATCCCGCGAAATGCTTATACCTATATAAAACTAATCCGCTTACATATCCAAATTAAATGTTTAAATGCAACCATTATTAAAAATTGTCTTGTAAATAACACATCAAAATATACGACACAATTATCAGAGGGGGAACATAGGGACAGAGGGAGTTTTTATAAACCACTCAAATTGTTTTATAAATAAGGTTTAAAAGTTTTATAAAACAATCAAAAAGGTTTTATAAAAGCGTTAAGAACTTTTATAAAACCCCTCTGTCATTTTGATATTATTGTACACGCACAATTTCCACTCCTGCGATTGGAAGCATAATTGTGTCAGTTGTTACAATCAAATCAAATGCCTCTTTACTATCTAAAAACTCCTGCTCACTACGCAACGTTACAGTTACCAATAAATTGTTTGCATCCGCATAGTCGTGAAGCACCTTCATTTTTACAGATTCGGTAATCTCATCTGAAGCCTTTAGAAAGAAAGCACACCTTCTAAAATCAGTCATCTAAACCAGCCCTTTCAATTATTATTTCCCGCTTATACTTATAAAAAGTATTCCTACTAACCCCGACTACCGCCATTAAATCTACATCATTCAAAGTACCATCAAAGTCTTTTGATAATTCCTGAATCTTACTTTTAGCAGCAACAGCCTTTTTTACATTTAACTTTTTACCCTTTACACCCCCAACTTGTTTACCCTCTAACTTTGCAGTCAGCAAGCCTTCCGATGTTCTTTTATGCAAATCCTCAACCTCTTTCTCAGCCTGCTCGAAGGCTATCCTTATCTGTTTTTCTGCAAGTTTACGCAAATACTGATTTACCCCTTCCAAGATATAATCTACATCCTCGCCTGTAAGAGCCACCTGACGCTGAAGTGCTTCCTTATAAACTTCGGTGTTAATATGGGGCTCTTTTAAGAACACCAAAGTTATACCTTTATCATATAACTCAAAATATAATTTTACACCTTCATCAGCATTTCTGCTCATACGGCTAACGCTATCAAATATTATACGGTCTCCAGCCTTAACTACCCTTAACAACTTATCTAACTCTTTGCGACCATAAAATTTAGTTCCTGTAAATACTTCCTGAAAAATTATAGCGTCAGGATAAGCAGCCAGAATATTACGAATCTGCCTTTCTATTGATTGTCTTTTGGTGCTTATTCGCCCATATCCATAATTCTTACCCATAAAGAACACCTCCTAAAGTATCAAAACTAACGAACGCTAATTTTGATACTGTATGTTACCGCAAAATTCGGAGTTTGTCAGCTCGGTTTTGATACTTTTTCACACTATGTCAGTTTTGCTACTATTTGCATAAGCAATATGCACGAAAAAGTCTTAAATCTTTTGCCTTTTCAAAATAATGTATAAAATTCTCCGACTTCAACATGCGATTATGCAAATAGAAATCAGTTGTGTTGTAATTACAGGCAACAAAAAAGACCCTTACAGAATACATCTGCAAGAGTCGTTTTAACAAAAACTTATTTTCCACTCTTAAATGCGGTTAGCATTGAATCCATACTTAACTCAATAATCTTTAACTGTTCTTTTGAAAGACCTTCAAGCTTCTTGGTTATTACATTGAGTTGAGCAGGAGTCCCACCATCCAAACTGTCACAAAGTAAGTCATCGGTAGATACGCTTAGAACATTTGCCATTTTTACAAAGGTAGGCAGACTTGGCTTTTTATTACCTCTTTCTACTTCCCAAAGAAATGGCAGGCTTATCCCTACATCTGCAGCAAACTTTTCTGCAGTAATGTGCTTTAACTGCCTATTCTCTTTTATACGAGTCCCTAACCCTACTTCAAGAGCTCTATCTGCATTATTACTTTTAGCCACAGAATCACCACCATCAGTTTATTACTATGCTAATAGTTTATACTGAATTAATATTTTTAGATACTAACCACTTGAAATAATTTTAACCATTGGTTAATGGTTGTGTTCTTTAGAAGCATTTTCATGCGGTTGTATCACTTCTAAGGTGGTACACTTAGTTTGTAAGTGGTTAGGCGACGGGAAACCGTCGCCTAACCACTTTTCACTTACAATAGTATTCAATTTATGTGTATTTAATTTACAAAATTCGGGGTTTAAGATTCCGAACCAATATAATTACTGGGGTTGGAATCCTTAACTCCCAGATTTTATGCCTTTGTTAAGCATTTCAAGAGCCTCCATTTCTTTATCATCCAGAGGCTTGTTAAATAAATCCATAAAGTCAGCATTATCTTTTGCCCTTTTATCTGAAGTCTTTTTACTCTTGTCAGAAATACGCTTTTTACCTTCTTTTGGTGGTGTTGAAGTGTTCTTTTGGATAGTACTAAAGCTGCTCCTGAGAACATCAAACTCAACGACAACCTCTTTATACCCACCAGACCTGTCTTTCAAATTCTTGATTTTTATCTGTCTTACAAGCTCTTGCCTGAAGTCATTCAGGTTAATTGCACTACCCGCAATTTCCATACCTAATATACACGAGGCCTCATACTCAATATTACCCGATTCCTTTAAACAAGAAATATCCAAATCCTTATCATAATACATACGGGACAGATTAGACACCACAATCATTCTTGCATGATACTTACGCTCGTAGTGCTTTAAATTAGCCAAAGCCAAGTCTACACCTTCCTTGCTTGTACGATTATAATCTACCGCAATAGATTGCAGAGAATCTATTATAAACACAGGATTTTGTACAAACAACTTTGAATAACCCTCTATGAGCCTGCCAAGAATTGACTCCTCCTGAATATTGGTATCGGTTATAGACATAAACGGATGGGTGTTATAATCTATAATATGTAGATTTGAAGCCATATTTTTAAATGAATTTAACACCCCATCATCTAGATCGGAGCCAGCAGCATACTTATCTGTAATATCATTTACAGACACCGACTCGACAGAACCCAGAGAGGCCACATAAGAAATTGCTTTTAAAAGAACTTCTTCGGGTTTCATATCCTTCGATACAAATACAACAGGAATACCTTTTGCACTCAACGACAATGCCACCTGAACAAGCAAGGTTGTTTTACCACAATTAGGCACACCCGCTAAAATAGAAATTCCATCATATAACCCACCAGAGCAGAGTTCATCGAAGAACTCCACTCCTGTAGGTAGGTGGTTATGGTGAACGGAGTAGTACTCCTTTACTTTACCAAGTGTGCTTTCAGAACCAGCAGCAAGGTTTGAAAGCACCTGAACACTAAGCGCACCAAGATTAGATGCAAACTCTGCTTTTGGATTTTCAACTTTTTTACACATATTATTTACCCCTTTTATAATATTCATAGGCTTCGCATATAAGGTCTTCTAAATGAATACGCCACTCAAGCAAAGCATCTGTACCACTCCTGCGAATACGGACAAAAGCCTCGTTTACATCTTCACCCGATTTAAGAATTTCGTAATCACCGAAGCCCTCAAAGTAAAAATCAGGAGTAAAGAATTTATCTTTAAACTTGTTTAGAATAGTAATACCACCACTATCTCTATCGGGAAGAAGTATAGGCATAATGCCATCCATACCAAGCAACTTTTTAAAGTTCTGAGTGCTATTCATAGAAACAGCAGGCAGACCAATAGACCTTAAACTCAAGGCATCAAAAGCCCCCTCGCATATAAAACAAGGCTGACCTTTATATAACGCCGATTCGTTAAAGATACCAATATTACCCTTACTATTCCACCAACGCCACTCATAGTCATCATCTACACAACGCCTGCACACAGTCCCATCATCATTTACAAAGACGATATATGTATAATTATTGTAATCCCAATACCTAACATTATTTCCAATACTTGCGCTACCCAAGAAAATACCTCTTTTTTTAAGATACGATGCCGCATCTATTAAGGTAAGGTCTTGTGTTTCATCTTCTGGGCTCTCTGGGAACTCAATATAATATTTGTTCTTTAAAGTCTTCTCAAAAGGAGTAAGCGTCTTGAACGAACTTTGCTTTACCTTAGAACTTCCAGCGTAGGCATAACTTTTATTGCCATACCCCTTAAATGCTCTATCAGAGCCTTGCTCGCAGAATAAAGCCACGCATTTACTATACTTATCCTTAAAACTACCTAAATGATATACCACACCGACTATATCAAAAATATCGTACTTGCTTTCGCAACCCAAACAATTAAAGCCTACATAAGACTCTCCTGCATAAAAGCCCATAGAAGGAGTGGAATCCTCATGTTCTGACGATAAACAAGAAATCTTCTTTTTAATATAAGAAGCAAACAACTTACCACCAAAGTCTTTGAGTTTAGCCACTCTTTCCGTCTGTGAAAGCCTATTAAATGCCGAAGCAGAAATTTTAACGCCTGTATACCCCTTAATAACTTTATCAAGGCCTGCGTTTATTACCTTATTATAGTCAATAGGAGCAAAATCTTTTTTACCCATTTATATATCCTCCTTAACAATAACTGTTACACAATGCCTGAGTTCAAACCGATTTATTTTTTCGGGAAGAACTATCGAAACCTTCTTATCAGGGAACCAGCAGAATTTATTAAACAACTCTACTGCTTTAGTTAGAGTGTTCTTTAATAATCTGTTTGCTGAACTGTCATGTAGCTCTCTGAAGGTGTTTCCGAAGGTGGGACAACTCTGAAGCAACCTATTTAAAGAAATCTGCGCACACCCACCATTGAAAGTACCCCTACGAGCAACCAACTGTGCAAGAACTAACACAACTTCCTTTGCCGCAGTATAGCGACCATATCCAACTATACGAGAATCCACAGCCGAAGTGTAGCGGGAGCCACTAACCTTGTACGTTGCAACACACAGGATTAAGTCATATAAGTAGAGTGAATAGAAGTACACCAAGCCATCTGCGAACCTAACATCCTCTATTACAGAGCGATTGCTCGACACCACCCTTACATGTTCCAACTCTTTAAGAGCCTTGACCACATCGAAACCATTACCGCCTGAGCTTAGATTCAGATACTCACGCAATCGTTGTGGCTTAAAACAGAAATGATACCCATCCATTCTGTCATGGTCGAGGTAGCAAAAACTAAATAACCCAACAAGAAAAGGTGCATTTACCTTTTTTCCTACTATACTAATAAGGTCTTTTGGATTTAGAGCCTTTTCCTGTTCTTCTGCTGAAGCATCTGCATCGGGAGACAGGAAGAACCCAGGCCCTGGTCCAGGGTAAGACTCGTCATAAGGACACGAAACTTTGAAACTTGCAAAGTCTGTAGTACCCTTTACTAAAGGTAAGACCAACCTTTGTTTAAAATCTAAAGCCATATAAAGCCTCCTTATTAAATTTTTAGTTGACTTAAAATACCCGAGTTTATTGACCCAAAAACATACAAGCACTTTAACATCCACACTTTTATATTTAGCATCCGCGAAAATATCCTAATTTAATGCCGAACATCAACCCCCGAAAGAGAAATATGCAGCAATTTTTATTTCAAATATACCTTGTAAACAAAAAAAGACATCAGCCGAAGCTCAGAAGCCTTTAGAAAAAAATCGATTTTTGGGTTGCTCTATGATAGAGTAGTGAATACCCCAGATAGAACACTAATCGAGTATTATTTATTATAATAGGTTGGTGGTTAATCCGCATATCTATCCCTATACCACAAGTTCAAAATTACTTAATGCTTATATGAAACAAGGTATCTGGTCCACCTACACAAACCCCGCAGATAAGGTTGATATTATGACAAAAGAAACCTATAGAAATTTTGCGTTCTATAGGCACAGTTTTAAAAATGCGTAAGCAATTTTAAAACCTATATTAATATATACCTATATTTACTTTTTACCTTTCATACAAACCGTCAGCAACCAGAGTTAAAAACCGAACAAAACTCCCTTTCCGACAGGTTCACAAACACAATATCCTACGCATATTTTAAAACACCCTTAAAAGCCCTTTGTAAACATTTCATACCATAGATAGCAAACTATCCACTCAATTTATAAAAACACCTTTGTAAGCCTTTTTTGAATAAAATAAAAGCCTCCGCACACCCGAGCAAAGCGAGGGGGAAGGCTTTCGAACACATTTTATATATTATATGAAGATAGGAACAGAGGGAACAGAGGGACAGGGGGACAAAGTAAAGGAAACTTCCCAGACAACGAATTTACATTATACCCATTATTACCCGAATGTTCAGCCCATTTTACTAATTCATCTACAATAGCATAAGCAACTTTACTATTATCTTCTAAACACACTTCAGCCTTTTCTCTAAACTTTGCAGCATAAGGATTTAACATAG
>JAZNOH010000077.1:0-5876 GCA_045580715.1 Clostridia bacterium | reverse complement strand
ATCTTCAATTTCAAGTTTTTTTGCTTTAATTTTAGCAGATAAATCTTCGTTTAATTTAATAAGTTCTTGTTTATCCTCAGATTTTTTTAATAAAATCTTCTTGTTTTCATCAATTGCCGATAATAAACTTTCGTAAGCTTCTTTTTTGTTTTCAATATCTTGCTCTATCGATCTTAGTCTCACTGTTTCATCCATTAATTGCTGAGATTTTAAATCCTTTTGAGCTGATATTTTATTATACTCTTCTTCATTTACTGAAATTTTTTGATTTAATTCATTAATTGCTCTTTCAACACATCTTGTTGAGTTTATTTGTATTGCAACCTCATCAGTAGAGGATAAAAGTTCTTTTTCAATTCTCTCTAATTCATCCTTCAAAGACAACTGAGAAGTTCCGCTATTTGATAATGTATTATTTAAATGCTCCAAATTATTCTTTGCAAGCAAAATTTCATTTTCATATTCACGCAATAGTGGTGTGTATGTATCAAGCTGAATTTTAGCATTATTTACATCCTGATTTAATTTATCATTATGAACTGTAAGTTCTTTAAGTTTATTAGTCAAATCTGATATTTCTTTGCCTAATTCTTTTATTTTAACTGCTCTTGACAAAAATCCACTTGTCTTATTCACGCTACCACCAGAAATAGAACCGCCTGTATTTAAAAATTCACCATCAAGGGTAACGATTTTAAATCTGTATTTAAACTTTTTGGCAATTGATATAGCATTATCTAAAGTATCAGCAACGACCACTCTTCCCAACAGGCTTTTCATAACCATATCGTATTTTTTGTCATATTTTATTAAATCGGAAGCAATTCCTAAATATCCGTTATATTTAGATATTTCGTTAACATTCTCCATGTCTTTTGCAGATGCTGATGAAAGAGGTAAAAATGTTGCTCTACCCCCTTTTGTGCCTTTTAAAAATTCAATTGCCATTTGAGCGTCTTCTTCGCTCTGAACAACAATATTCTGCATTGCACCACCAAGTGCGATTTCGATAGCAGTAACATATTTTTTTTCAACATTTATCAGTCCTGATACAGTACCATAGATAACTGCTTTTTTTAATTCCGGTGCAGTCATAACTGCCTTAACACTCTTAGAAAAACCCTCATATTCATTTTCCATACTTTCAAGCATTCGCTTTTGTGAAGCTTTGGAATTCAACAAAACCTGCGATTCGGAAATACCTTTTTCGAGTTTTGCTATTTCATCTTTTAATGAACTGATTTTTGTTTCCTGAGTGTTAACTCGTGATTTCATAGTCTCTGCTTTTTGAGTTTTTTCTGCTATAAGCTCAGTCGTTTCTTCAATTTCTTTTTTGGTGTTTTCAACACCTAATCCAAAGTTATTCAGCTCATTTTCTAAAATTTCTTTTCGTTCAATAATTGATAAACGGCGATTTTCAATGCCACTCACCTTTGCTTTTTCAATGGATAATTGTTCCATTTTTAAGATAAGTTCTTCTTTCATCTCATCAATAAGTTTTCGACAAGATGTCAAACCTTCATATATTTCAACATTTGCTTGTTGAATTGTTTCAAAACTCATCATTAAATCTTTTTTCTCAATTTCATATGACTCAATAGAAGACATAATTTCGTCTATTCGTGTTTTTAACAATGAATTTTTTTCTTCTATATCATTGATTTCATTATCAATTCTCGTTGATAGTGTTTCGTTATTTTTAATATCATTTTCAGCAATAGATATTTCATTTGAAACAGACATTAAGCGAGCCTCATTTTCAATAAGCTCGTTATTTTTTTGTGATTGCTCCTCGTCCTTTTTGCTGCTTTTTAAATATAACTCATTTCTCTGTGATTCAATCTCTGTTTCTTTGGATTTTAAATCCTGCATCTCATCAGAAATACTCTTATAAAGCTCAACAGCCTTTTTTATAAGCTCAGAATTTTTCTGAAGATTAATTAAGCTCATACTGACATCAAGCCCTTTATATTCTTCATAAAGGACCAAATACTTTCTTGCTTTTTTAGACTGGTTTTCCAATGGACCGAGTTGTCTTTCAAGTTCTGTTGTGATATCATCAATTCTAACTAAATTTTCATCAACAGACATAAGTTTTCTAACTGCTTCATCTTTTCTGTGCTTATATTTTGAGACACCTGCAGCTTCTTCAAAAAAGGCTCTTCTATCCTCAGCCTTGGTTGACAAAATCTGGGCAACATTACCCTGACCTATCATAGAATAACCATCTCTACCAAGACCTGTATCCATAAACAATTCATGAATATCCTTTAATCTGCAGTCAGTATGATTAATCTGGTATGATGATTCACCTGAACGATAGACTTTTCTGGTGACAACAACTTCATCATATTCAATTGGAAACATATTATCGCTGTTATCAAGTACAAGGTTGACCTCAGCGTAATTAACCTGTTTTCTCGTTTCGGTTCCTGCAAAAATTACATCCTGCATATTTGAGCCACGGAGACTTTTTGCACTCATTTCTCCCATAACCCATCTTATAGCATCTGATATATTACTTTTACCACTGCCATTTGGTCCAACAACGGTAGTAACCCCCTGTCCAAAATCAAGGACAGTTTTATCAGCAAAGGATTTAAAGCCTTGCAGCTCTAATCTTTTAAGATACAATTTTTCTCCTCACTTTCTAATCTTCAATGATTTTTAAATCATATGGCATTAAATTACTGTCGCCATAAATCTTTAAATCAATATTATATAGATTTTTTATTCTGTTAATATTTGATTTGTTCTTTCCTGTTGCTTTTGAAATTTCCTTAGAATTAACTGCAATTTTAATATTTTTTGATTTTATATTTTCAATTTTTTCACAAATAGTGTCAAAGTATATTTCCGACTCAACTAACTCTCTGAACTGAGGACTATAAGGCCCTGCCACCAATGAACCATTCGGAGAAATTTCATCAGTTGTCTGTAGTGAAATTCTAATAACTCTGATATTGGAATCATTAAATAATTTCAATAGTCTTTTACATAACACAACTGCACTATTAATCTCTTGAGGGATATATTCCCCATTCAAATACATTTGTTCAAGCTTAGTATCTTTTAAAACTAATGTAGGGTAAATCCTGACAAAATCAGGAGATAATGATATAATCTTTTTTGCAGTTTCTATAGCACTTTCATCAGTATCTTTTGGAAGACCTGTCATCATTTGTAAACCCAGGGAAAAATCATATTCTCTTATAAGTTTGACTGCATTGTAAACATCCTCGGCAGTGTGACCTCTGTTAGATGCAATCAAAACCTCTTCTATAAGGCTCTGGACACCGAGTTCAATTGTTGTAACCCCATATTTTTTTAATTGATCAAGAATTTTTCTGTCAATATAATCAGGTCTTGTAGAAAGTCTTATTCCATCAATTTGTCTCGATCTTATATATTGATATGCAACTTCTAAAAACTTAGTCTGCATATCAAAATCAATTCCTGTAAAACTACCCCCAAAAAAGGCAATTTCAACTTCTCTATCCTTATATGGCAGTGTTTCTAAATAAGATTCAATTATATTCCTGACATCTTCAACAGATACATCAGTATCCTTACCGGTTATTTTTTTTTGGTTACAAAACACGCAATCATTAGGACAACCGATATGCGGAATAAAAATTGGTATATTATAATGTTTCATAATTCAACTCATAAAGCGCTATTTTAGCTGCTTCCTGTTCAGCTTCTTTCTTTGATAATCCAACTCCACTTGATATCATTTTATCATTTATGTATAGATCAACATAAAAATTCTTTTTGTGTTCCGGTCCGGATTCTTTTGAAATTGTATAAACAATTTTTGACTTATCGTGGTAAATTCTTTGAACTCTTTCTTGCAACCTGCTCTTATAGTCTTTTTTTGATTTATTGTAGAGATCGGAATTAAGCTTTTCTGACATAATTGTCATAACATATTTCTTAGCCTCGGTCATTCCACCATCAAGATATATAGCAGCTAAGATTGCCTCAAAAACATCACATAGTATAGAATTTCTATCACGACTACCTGCTTTTTCTTCACCATTACCAAGGAAAATAAACTTGCCAAAGTTCATTTCCTTCGCAACTGACGCCAATGACTCTTCGCATACTAATGACGAACGAATTCTTGATAATTCGCCCTCATTAATTGATTTCATTTGTCCATACAAATATTCACTTATAATAATACTCAAAACAGAATCACCTAAAAACTCAAGTCTTTCATAACTTTCGCATCTATATTCATTTGCATAAGAGCTATGTGTTAATGCTGTTTTCAAATATTCTATATTATTAAATTTATATCCAAGTATCTTTTCTAATTCTCTCATGTAAATCACCTTAAGTTGATAAAATATAATAAAATAGGGGGAAATCCCCCATATTTATTATAATCTTTCTTTAATATAATTTACTGCATCTCCAACAGTAGATATTGTCTCTGCATCAGCATCTTCAATTTCTATATCGAATTCATCTTCAATTCCCATTATCAAATCAACGACATCTAAAGAATCTGCTCCAAGGTCATCAACAAATGATGCATTCAAAGTAACAAGGTCTTCTTCGACACCTAATTGCTCAACTATAACTGATTTAATTCTTTCAAATTCCATTTATTTCAACTTCCTTTCAATTTATACCACTCATAATGGCAAATTATTCACCAAATAATTTTATCATATAATTGAATTGTAGTCAAGATATTTATATCTATAATTTAACATAAAAATGTTTTATTTTTCTTGCAAAACAAGAATATATGTGTTATAATGAACTTGATATGCTCCTGTAGTTAAATGGATATAACAAACCCCTCCTAAGGGTTAGTTATCGGTTCGATTCCGGTCAGGAGTGCCATACAAAAAAACCCCGATTTTTTAATCGGAGTTTTTTGTTTTAAAATTCATAATAATCAAGCCATTTACACAATAGTTCCTTCCAACATGTGATATGCTTCTCTGCTTTTTCTTCTCCTAAAGCAAGACCCAATCCATGTCTGCCGTTAGGGAAAATATGTATTTCTGTTTCTATTTTGAATTTTTTTAAGCTCTTTGCATAGTCAAGTGAATTTATTACATTAACACCAGGATCTTCAAAAGTATGCCAAATAAATGCTTTTGGAGTTTTTTCACTCACTATTAAATCAGGAGAAAGCTCTTCACCCATTTCTGCATGATTTTCTCCAAGTAAATTGTGGCCAGACCCCAAATGTCCTATACCCTTATTTAAAAGTTTTATAACAGGGTAGCATAAAATCTGAGCGTTTGGAACAAAATCCTCTTTGTCAATATCATCAATTCCCTCAAATTCAATTGACTCATAATATGTAGATGTTAAAGCAGCTAAATGACCACCTGCTGATGAACCCATAACAGCAATTTTATTTTTATCTATGCCGAATTTTTCTGCATTAAAACGAACGGTCCTGATTGCTCTTCTTGCATCCAATAGAGGCAGAGGAAACCGATGTGGTGAAACTCTGTAATCACATACAAAGGCAACATATCCGTTATTTGCTAAAAATTCAGCATATCCTTCCCCTTCATGAAGTGCTCTACGACAATATCCTCCACCGGGAAAAATTATGATAGCGCCCTTGTGCTTTATTTTTTCCGGGATATATGCAGTAAGAGTCGGTATCTCTTCGCATAATCCAGGGGTATTATTCCATAAATTCTCTTTAATTATTTGCATATTTATCTCCTAATTCTTAATTGAGGTTTCTAATATTGTATAATATAAAAATATAATTTTCAATAGTTTTAAATTTATTTACTCTATAAATTAATTAGAGAACAATTTTATTGCGCTTTTTAATTGGATATCGTCACTTTCTGCTATTTCAAAATCTTCTTTTGATTCTATAATCACAT
>JAZNOH010000076.1:0-6246 GCA_045580715.1 Clostridia bacterium | reverse complement strand
GACTTTGTTATTCCCTCCTCAGGGTTTGTTAAAGTTCCATCTAAGTCAAACAGAATTAAGTCATACATTATTTTATCCCCTTTGCTTCTTCCAAAACCTTTTTTAAATATTTTCCTGTGTAAGAATTTTTATTTTTACTGACTTCTTCAGGCGTCCCCTTTGCAACAACAGTTCCTCCTCCTGCTCCGCCCTCAGGTCCTAAATCAATTATATAATCAGCGGTCTTTATAACATCTAAATTATGCTCTATGACAACAACAGAGTTTCCGCCCTCAACAAGCTTATCCAAAACCTTAATCAGCTTATGAACATCGGCTGTATGCAGGCCTGTTGTCGGCTCATCAAGAACATAAATTGTTTTTCCTGTACTTCTTTTTGCTAATTCAGTTGCAAGCTTAACCCTTTGAGCTTCTCCTCCTGAAAGGGTTGTTGAGCTTTGTCCAAGCTTTATATAACCCAGTCCAACCTCTTTTAAGGTCTCTAATTTTCTCTTAATGCGAGGAAGATTTTCAAAGAATTCCACACCCTCATCAACTGTCATTTCAAGAACTTCGTATATGTTTTTTCCTTTATACTTTACCTCAAGGGTTTCTCTGTTATATCTTTTACCCTTGCACACCTCACATGGAACATATACATCTGCTAAAAAGTGCATTTCAATCTTAACAATTCCATCGCCTGAGCAAGCCTCACATCTTCCACCACTTACATTAAAACTAAATCTGCCAGCCTTATATCCTCGGATTTTCGCTTCATTTGTGGAGGCAAAAATCTCTCTTATATCATTAAACACATTTGTGTAGGTTGCAGGATTTGACCTTGGAGTTCTTCCAATTGGAGATTGGTTTATATCAATTATTTTATCAAGATTTTCTATTCCCTTTATATCCTTATGTTCTCCTGCGTGAGTTCTTGCCCTGTTTAAATCTCTTGCAAGTCTTTTATATAAAATCTCATTTATAAGTGACGATTTTCCTGAGCCTGATACACCTGTTATACAAGTAAATACACCTAATGGTATTTTAACATCTACATTCTTCAGGTTATTCTCACTCGCCCCTATAATTTCGATTTCACCATTTGGCTCTCTTCTTTTTGGGGGAACCTTAATGAATTTTTGTCTGCTTAAATACTTTCCTGTAATGCTTTTTTTGCAAGCCATCAATTCCTTTGCAGTACCTACTCCAACTATCTCTCCTCCGTGAATTCCTGCCTTTGGACCTATATCCACAATATAATCAGCTGCAAGCATTGTGTCCTCATCGTGTTCAACCACAATGACAGTATTCCCTAAATCCCTTAAATTTTTCAATGTTCCTATTAGTTTATCATTATCCCTTTGATGCAATCCTATACTTGGCTCGTCCAAAATATATAAAACGCCTGTAAGACCTGAGCCGATTTGTGTTGCTAATCTTATTCTTTGTGCCTCTCCTCCTGATAATGTCCCTGCAGAACGCGACAAATTAAGGTAATCAAGTCCAACATCCAACAAAAACTTCAATCTTGCCTTAATTTCCTTTATAACCTGAGCTGCTATCATCATTTCTCTTTCTGAAAGATTGAGATTGTCAATAAATTCCATTTCTTCTTTTATTGACATACGGGTAAGCTCATAAATATTGACACCATTAACAGTCACAGCCAAAACCTCGTCATTGAGTCTTGCTCCCTTACATCTGTCACACTTTATAACATTTATATATTTCTCAATATCAAATTTAGCGTAATCTGAGCCTGTCTGATGATATCTGCGTTCAAGATTTGTAACCACACCCTCAAATTCGTTATAATAGTTTCCTTTTCCATAATTTCTTGTATATTCAAACTTTATTTTTTCTCCCTTTGAGCCATACAGAATCACATCCTGTGCTTCCTTTGGTATATCCTTAAACGGAGTCTTTATGTCAAAGCCATAATGCTTTGCAAGTCCCACATAATACATATGAGCCATACTGTCCTCAATCTCAGGTGCTGCCCAGCCTGTGCAATAAATTGCACCCTCCAAAAGACCTACATTCTCATCGTGAATAATTAGTTTTGGGTCTATTTTGGATAATTCTCCAAGTCCGTCACAAGCAGGACAGGCTCCGTATGGATTATTAAATGAAAATAATCTTGGTGACAATTCCTGAAGACTCACATCACAATCATGACAAGCATAATTTTGACTATAGGTTTTAATCTCTCCACCGATAATCTCAACCATAACAATATCACCTGATAATTCCAGAGCAGTTTCTATGGAATCAACAAGTCTGTGTCGTGATAAGCCCTCCTTAACTATAAGACGGTCAACCACTATTTCTATATTATGTTTTTTTGTTTTTTCAAGCTCAATTTCCTCAGACAAATCATATTGAATTCCATCTGCCTTAACTCTTACGAAACCGCTTTTTTTAGCTTTTTCAAATACTTTTTTGTGCTCGCCCTTTTTTCCTCTTATAACAGGGGATAAAATTTGTATTTTTGAGCCTTCCTCAAATTTACATACTGTGTCTGCAATCTGGTCAACTGTCTGACGGGATATTTCTTTTCCGCATTTTGGACAATGTGCAACGCCTATTCTTGCATATAACAAACGCATATAGTCATAAATCTCTGTAACAGTTCCAACTGTTGAACGGGGATTTTTTGATGTGGTTTTCTGGTCGATGCTTATTGCAGGAGAAAGTCCCTCAATCAAATCAACATCAGGCTTGTCCATCTGTCCCAAGAACTGCCTTGCATACGAAGAAAGCGACTCTACATATCGTCTTTGCCCCTCAGCATATATAGTATCAAATGCAAGCGAAGATTTTCCCGAGCCTGATAACCCTGTCAGAACAACAAGCCTATCTCTTGGAATGTCCAAGGAGATATTTTTTAGATTATTGACTCTTGCCCCTCTTATCTTGATATATTTGTTCATTATTTCCTACCCTATTCTTTCCTTTAACTTTGCTATTCTATCTCTTAATTCTGCAGCCTTTTCAAACTCTAACTCGGATGCAGCACTAATCATTTCATCAGTAAGATTTTCAATCATTGCCTCGATATCATCATTATCAAAAACATCCAAATCCTCTTCCACATACTCAATGGTTTCAATTGCTTTCCTGATGTCCTTGATTATCGTTTTAGGAATAATTCCATTTTTCTCATTAAATTCTTCCTGAATTTTTCTTCTTCTCATCGTTTCATCAATAGCTCTTTGCATTGATGAGGTAATTGTATTTGCGTACATTATAACTTGTCCTTCGGAATTTCTTGCAGCTCTTCCAATAGTTTGTATCAGTGATGCTTCGCTTCGCAAAAAACCTTCCTTATCTGCATCCAAAATTGCAACGAGCGATACCTCAGGCAAATCAAGTCCCTCTCTCAAAAGATTAATTCCAACTAAAACATCAAACTCTCCAAGACGCAAATCTCTTATTATCTCTGTTCTTTCAATTGTCTTTATTTCCGAATGCATATATCGGACTTTAATTCCGACATTTACAAGATAATCGCACAAATCTTCTGCCATCTTTTTAGTGAGTGTTGTAACAAGAACTCTTGTCTTTTTCTCAACCCTTTTATTTATTTCCCCAATTAAATCGTCAATCTGATTTTCAACAGGTCTTACCTCAATTATCGGGTCTAAAAGTCCTGTAGGTCTTATAACCTGCTCTGCTACCTGCTCGGAATGTTCTTTTTCATATATAGCAGGAGTTGCACTGGTGAAAATAACTTGATTAAGTTTATTTTCAAACTCATCAAACTGCAAAGGTCTGTTATCATATGCACATGGCAGTCTAAAGCCATATCCAACTAAAGAATCCTTTCTTGCCCTGTCTCCATTATACATTCCCCTTACCTGCGACACTGTGACATGGGATTCATCAATAATCATAAGATAATCCTCTGGGAAATAATCTAAAAGGGTGTATGGAGCAGACCCTGGCTTTCGACCGCTTATTATTCTCGAATAATTTTCAATACCCTGACAAAAGCCTATTTCTCTTAACATTTCTATATCGTATCTTGTTCTCTGTTCTATTCTTTGAGCTTCAATCAACATATCATTATCCTTGAAAAACTTAATTCTTTCTTCAAGCTCTTTTTCAATCTGTAAAATCGCCATTTGCATCTTTTCACCTGTTGTAACATAGTGGCTTGCGGGTGTTATGACAGTGTGATTTCTGTATCCTATGACTTTACCCGTAACAACATTTACCTCGGAGATTTTTTCTATTTCATCACCAAAAAACTCAACTCTTATCGCATTTTCTCCGTTGTTTGACGGAAAAATCTCAACAACATCTCCACGGACTCTGAATTTATTTCTGATAAAATTCACATCATTTCGTTCATACTGAATATCAACTAATCTTCTCAAAAGTTCATCACGGGATTTTTCCATTCCAACCCTTAGAGAAATCATTAATTCCTGATAATCCTCAGGGTCACCAAGTCCGTAGATACACGAAACACTTGATACTATTAAAACATCCTTTCTTTCAAACAACGCAAAGGTTGCTGAATGTCTTAATTTATCTATTTCGTCATTTACCGATGAGTCCTTTTCAATATAAGTATCTGTTTGAACAATATATGCCTCAGGCTGATAATAGTCATAATAGGACACAAAAAACTCAACAGCATTCTCAGGAAAAAATTCCTTGAATTCTGAGAAAAGCTGCGCTGCCAATGTTTTGTTGTGTGCAAGCACGATGGTAGGCTTATTAACCCTTTCAATGACATTTGCCATTGTGAATGTTTTTCCGGAGCCTGTAACACCCAAAAGTGTCTGTGCTCTCATACCTTTTTTTATTCCATCAACAAGCTTATCTATTGCCTGAGGTTGGTCACCCTGTGGCTTATAGTCAGATACCAGTTTAAAATCCAACGACTTTTTCCTCCGAATTATCAGTAAATATTATAAAACATTGTGACTGCTTCCGCTCTTGTCACATTATTTTTTGGTTTTAAGGTATTATCATCATATCCACCAATCAATTTTGAAGCATTAAGAACCTTAAATGCATCAAGTGACCAATCAGGTATATCAGATATATCCTTATATTCCAATTCTCCCTTTTTAAGCTCTTTAGGGAGTATTCTTGAAATTATTGTAACAGCCTCTGCTCTTGTTATATATGAATTAGGTTCAAAGTATAGTTTTGAATTATTTTCTTTGCCATTAATAATTCCATTTTTATAAACTGCCTTGACCTGTCCCAATGCCCACTCAGGAATTTCTTTTGCATCCTCAAATGCATCAAGGGATGTATCCATATAATGCTGAGGCACATATCCCATGAGATTTGAAACCATAATTGCAAATTCAGTTCTTGTCACCTTGTTATCAGGGCGATAAAGCTTTTTGCCATTTTCTATTGAGCCATTGACAACCCCTTTTGAGTTCATATATGAAATTATATCTTTTGCCCAATGGGATTTTGTATCATCAAAAATATTCTCCACTGATATTTTTTCTGTCTTATATTGCTCAATATTTGTATATCCGCTAACAGTTACAGTTTCTGCATAGATTTTATGGAAATCATCAACAGGATAAGATACTGTAATACTATTTTTGTTAACCTCATCTGTTTCACATTCTGATAACTTTACCTTTTTTCCATCAATTTTAAGATAAGATTTTTCCTTATCAATACCCTCAAGTTCCGCAGACATAGTTATTTTTAAAACATTATCAACCACATCTATTGTTGTTTTGGGATAGAATTTTGATTTATCAACTATATCAGGCAAATCTATCTTATAATCTCTTTTATATTTTCCTGCTGAAACTGTTAGGGTTATATCCTTTTGTGCCATAGGAGAAATAGTAAGAATTCCATCCTCGGCTATGGTTGCCGTATCATCAGACACACTCCAACGGAATGTATCCTTAGAGGACATCATTTCAATTCCCCTGTAAAATGCTTTTGCATATAAACGGAAGTTGTCCTCAGGATGAGCATCTATCTTTGTTAATTCCTTATTGTTGTCTGCGTTATATATCCTGATTTCTTCAGGACTTAAATATGTGTCAAATTCTGCAGTTCCGTTTGCTCCATCAGCAACCACATTAACAACAATTCTCCCTTCTCCCAAAGCTGTAAGCTTTCCATCCTGTGTTACTGAGCCATATTCATTTGTTGAGTATTCCTTATCAGTCACATTTACACTGTAGTAATTTTCATCAACTGCCTTAGTTTCAAGCGAAATGGTACTTCCTGATAAAATTTTTCCTGAATATGGATATATATATGCGTG
>JAZNOH010000075.1:0-9248 GCA_045580715.1 Clostridia bacterium | reverse complement strand
CTGTTTAAAAATAATATAGTCTGCTCCTTTTTTTCTAAATTCAATTTGATTTCTTCAAGAAATTTCTTTGAAAAAATACTCTTATTCCCATCCTTTAACTCATTTCGCATATCAACTATGCTAACCTCGGGGGTAGGTCTTTTATTAACTCTTTTGTTTAGTTCCAAAAGCTTAATTTTATTGTTTTTCGCGTTATAATATGTTCTTATATCTGGAGTTGCTGAAGCATATATGAGTGTGCATCCACTTTGCATAGCTCTGTATTTTGCGACCTCTTTTGTGTCATATCTCGGTTGCATTTCTGATTTATAGGAAAGCTCGTGTTCTTCATCAATTATAATAATTCCTATATTATCAAAAGGCGCAAAAATAGCAGACCTCGCTCCAATCACTATACTTGCTTTCTTATCTCTCATTTTTTTCCATTCGTCGTACTTTTCTCCAAGAGATAAGCCACTATGAAAAACTGCCACCTTTTCCCCAAACCTACCGATAAATTTTTCCATCATTTGAGGTGTAAGCGATATTTCAGGAACAAGCATTATTGCCTGCTTACCGGAATTCACAACCTTTTCGATTGCATTCATATAAACCTCTGTTTTTCCACTGCCTGTTACGCCGTGTAATAAAACCTCATTAAATTTATCCTGAATAATTCCACTGTTAATTTCATCAACAGCCCTTTTTTGTTCGTCTGTTAAAACAGGTGGCTTGGTTTTCTCTATTTCATTTACTCTTTTATGAGTTCTTAAGACGATTTTTTCCTCAAACTCAACAAGCCCTCTTTTTCTAAGGGCGCTAATAGTATTATATCCGCATTGAGATAGTGTCATAAGGTCATGCAATGAAATTATATCAGTTCTTGATAAAACCTCCATAACCTTCACTTGGGCAACTGCCCTTGTCTTGTTAAGCATATCGATACATTCGCTAAAATCCTCAGGTGCAACTGTCGATTTTACAATTTTAACAGTTTTATCACTAACTGTCCTTGTATCACGATATTGTTTTTCAAAAACGCCCTTATCATATAGTCTCTTGATTGTGGGTTTTATATTATCATTTTCGAATTGAGAAATAATGTCTATAACATCACAAGCTCCACCTCTTTTTGAGACAATATCAACTATTGTTTTCTCTTTCGGGGTGAGCTTGCAATCATATTCATTTAAAACAGCATATTCAATGCTTTTGATTGATGTACCTGTTGGCACAATTACCTTAATCGCATCAATATATGAGCAAAAATAGTTTTCTCTCATCCACTCAATCAATTCAATCATTAATTCGTTGAATACAGGAATTTCCTCAGCATCAGATATAGCCTTGAGCTTATTTAAAGATGAGCCTTGCGTTATTCCTATAACATATCCCTCAAGTCTTTTATTCCCTTTACCAAAAGGAACATTAACCCTTGTTCCTACAACAACCTTTTTGCTCAATTCATCAGGGATTAAATAATCAAATTTTTTATCTGTTTGAGCAGACGGTGCATTTACAATTACCTGTGCAATCAAATTCAATTATCCTCCCTTTAAAATCATTTTAATTAATTGTTATTTTTCAACGACTACTCCGTTTTCATCAACAATTAAATTACCGTTTGCTGCAGCAACAAAATCTTCATATGAACTTTTATCATCTGCCTTTACGCTTGCACTATGTCTGATATATCCAACCTTTCCTGCTGCAATTTCTGCAACCGCCATTGAAACAGGCTTGTTGATATCGCAAGGCACAAGACTATCCCCATCTTCTCCAATCATTCTTGCTCTTTTTGCTGCCATTGTCACAAGAGTGTATCTTGAATCTGCACAGCTTGACAAAGTGTTAATTCCAGGTTTAATCATCATAATAAATCTCTCCCAACTTTTTATTCTAATTCTTCTATTAGCCTTGATATTAAATTTGTTTTTTCTTTTCTTTCATCGATAATATCTCTGACTTTTTTAACGCTATCCTTCAAATTATCATTGACAACAATATGGTCATAATAGATTGCTTTTTTTAGTTCTCCCTTAGCAATATCAATTCTCTTATTAATCTCTCCGATGCTTTCTCTTCCTCTATCTAAAAGCCGTTGATACAGTTCCTTCATTGACGGAGGGACCACAAAAATCATAATAGCATCATTCATTTGTTCCTTGACCTTAAATGCTCCCTGAACCTCAATTTCTAAAATAACATTAATTCCGTTATTTAATTTCTCTTCGACTATATCCCTTGGAGTTCCGTAATAATTATCTCCATATTTTGCCCACTCAAGCATTTTTCCGTCTCTTATTCTTTTTTCAAAGCCTTCGACGGTATCGTAAAAATAAGTAACTCCTTCAATCTCTTCGTTACGCTTATTTCTTGTTGTAACAGAAACGGATAAATAAACATCATCATCATTCAAAAAGTGATTACAGATTGTGCCTTTGCCTGCACCACTTGGTCCTGAAATTATAAATAAATTACCTCTGTTCATTTCCTGCCTCCTCATCTTCTCTTTCATTGAGTCGGTTGGCAACAGTTTCAGGCTGAAGCGATGATAGCACAACATGACCGCTATCCATAATAATAACTGCTCTTGTTCTTCTGCCATAGGTTGCATTAATGAGCACCTTTCTATCTTCAGCTTCCCTTATCACTCTCTTTATCGGTGCTGATTCAGGACTGACAATTGAAACAAGCCTTTGTGCGCTTATCATATTACCAAAACCAATATTCACAAGCTTCATACTCTTCCTCCATCACTCAACATTTTGAATTTGCTCTCTTAGTTTTTCAGTTTCACCCTTTAATTCAACAACAATTTTGGCAATTTCAATATCATTTGCTTTTGAGCCTGTTGTATTAATTTCACGATTGATTTCCTGAATAAGAAAATCAAGCTTTCTTCCCGCAGGTTCGTTCTTATTGATAATCTCATAAAACTCATTAAAGTGACTTTCCAGTCTCACTAATTCCTCATCAACTGCCACTTTGTCAGCAAAAATTGCAACCTCAGTTAACACTCTTGCTTCATCTATTGCTCTATCTTCTAACACCTCTTTAATTTTTTGATAGAGTCTTTCTTTATATTCCTCAACTGTCTGTTCTGAACGGACTGCAATTTTTTTAGCAAGTTCTCTCATATATTCAATTCTCTTAACAAGGTCTGCTAAAATTCTCTCGCCCTCACGCTCTCGCATTGAAACGAACTGCTCAATTGCAGGCTTCATAGCCTCAACAACTGTATTCCAGAGTTCTTCTTCATCTTCCTCAATTTTTTGAGTTTTAAAGATTTCTGAGTATCTTGCAACACTCATAACAGATATATCGTCACTAAGACCAAAAGTATCACGAAGTTGACAAAGAGCGTCAATATATGTTTTTGCTATGCCCTCATTTAGTAATATTTCACGGTCTGTTTCTCCAAAGCTTTCTATGGCAACATAAATATCAACCTTACCTCTTGATATGTATTCTGACACAAGCTTTCTTGCTCTGTCCTCCATAAATCCATAATATCTTGGAACCTTTACAGAGTAATCAGAATATCTGTGATTTACCGATTTTAATTCGCAAACTATTTTCTTTCCATCAAATATGGCTTCGTTTCTGCCATATCCGGTCATACTTTTAATCAAGAAATTCACCCACTTTATCATTATTCGTATAATTATATCACATTTTTTCAAAAATGAACATACTTTTTTGAAAATTTTCTTAAAAATTACTATTAATTTAAGATATATTCAAATTTATTCTGATTTTTTACATCATTTAATACAGGGAACGGATATGATTTGTTATTTGAGTTCTTCCATACCTCTCCGCCATAATCAACACAATCCCATCCCAAGAAGCCACCTTCATACACAGGGGCAAAGAAGAAATTCTTGTTTTTTAATTCAGAATAGGTTTTTTTAATTCCGGAAATTGACTCTTCTCCTTTTTCTCCTGTAAGTTCAATCTCATCATAACTAAAATTACTATCAATTCCTCCACCTATTGCATAACCACAAATCTCTCCACATTTTCCGTTAGTAGAAATCTGTTTATTTATAGACACACTACCCAAAACATAGCTATCCAGACAGTAGCCACTAATTCCTCCTGAATATACACTGTTTAAAGACTCATTATTTCCTTTTTGCTTTAGCTTGCTTGTCGTATATACATTTTGTATGCTTGCATTTTCGCAAAATCCACTTATTCCACCAACATATCCCTCGTTTGAAGCAGACTCAATATCACTATCCGAAAAACTGTTCATTACAAGACCACCACTGACGAGTCCGCATATACCACCAAGATATGCGTTTGAGTTATTCTTTTTCTTTGATTCAAAATATATTTTTCCATCGGATGAACATTTATATATTTCTCCACTGTTCATGAGTCCGACGATACCTCCACAATATCCTGTGTTGGAATCAGAGTTTATGTCATTGTTTGCATAGCTGTTATAAATAAAACCTGAATAATTGCTTCCACTTATACCACCAACAACTACATTGGAGGATTTTCCTCCCTGAACAGTATTAAGCTTTGCATTGTGTAAACAATCAAATATAAAGCCCTCGTTCATTCCTGAAATTCCACCGATTGATGCAGACTCTGTATCTGCATTAATTGAAATCTCGGAATCTGTCGAAATAATATTCGTATAATTAATTCCGCATATTCCGCCAATGACAGTTTCTCCGTTCCTGTCATAAACATCAAGCTTACCTTTTGCATCACAGTTTTCAATTTTTCCATAGTTTACGCCTGCAACAGCTCCAACAGTTCCCCTGATATTTCCTGACACATTCTCAAGCCTTAAATTCCTTACCTCTCCACCATATATAACCCCAAATAATCCATACTGCATAACATTGTTTATGTGAGAAAGCTTGAGATTTCTTATTGTGTGTCCACAACCATCAAGAGTCCCTGAAAAACTCTTGTAAAGATTTCCATATTCATCGCTGGTACCGAGTGGTATCCAATATTTTTCCTTTGAGTTTTTATACTCCAAATTAATATCGTTTGCAAGATAATAATGAGAATTGAGTCCTTTTGAAATGTTTACCAGTTCTTCTTCATTGCTTATCTTCTTAGGAGCATATTTTGTTATACCTGACGCAAGTTCCGGCTTATACACCTTTTTTAAAGTCGGTAAGATAAACGAGGGTGAATTTTTCATTGTCCACACATGTTCAAAATTCCAACCTAATCTATTTTCATAAAAGCTCTTTGATTTAAGCTCTTCCCAGCTAACTTCACTACCATCCTGTGTGTTTTCACCAACATTTATGTCATCACCAGAAAGCATATCAGAATATGCATAATTATTTACTGTTTTACCACCTTCCTTGTTGGTAGTAATTCGTCCGGTCTTTATCAATATATCATTATTAACTTCTATTGATGCTGCAACACTGTTTGTTATAATTCCACCGGAATTTATCCCTGCTACAGAAGATGCATACATTCCGGAATTAACTATGTTAACTGCCGAAATACAATTCTCTATATCGCCGAAATTTGTTCCTGCTATTCCCCCTGCATAAGAATTACTTTCCACAGAATAAACTGCAGAAACACACTCTATTATTTCTCCGTCATTTTTTCCGATAATTCCACCTGCAATATTCTCCTTTGCCACCACATTTCCACTTGTGTGACAATTAATTATTTTACCTTTGTTTGAAACACCGGCAATTATACCTGTATTCTTTTTACCACTTACAATTGCATCAACATACAAGTTTCTGATAGTTGCACCATCAATTTGACCAAATAATCCTGCATCGCTCTCAACATCTATTTTTAAACCTTTTATGTAATGACCGCCACCATCAAGAACTCCACTAAAGTTTTTTTCATTTCTCATTAAACCAATCGGTATCCAATCCTTGTTATAATCTATATCAACACATAACAAGAAACACTTATCAGGATATCTTCTGATCTGTTCAAATTGATAGGCCGAATGAATCTGATATGGGTTTTTAACTGTTCCGTTTCCAATTGTAAATGGCAAAACAGATATATTCCTCAAAGAATAAACACCACTTTTTTTGCCGTCCATTCCCTCTAAAACAAGGAAAATATCATATACCTTTTGTGGCTCTGCCTTGAGGTTTACAGAAATTTCTTTATTTCTTGCAGAAATAGATGTTAAAAATGTATCTACTCTATCACCAGACATTTCATAATTAAAATCATTTCCCTCATTTTCAACCATTTCATAATACACAATACAAGGTTGGTCAGTCTTTAATGTAACATTAATTGTTTTTGAACTTCCTGATACATCGGTTTTGGGATATCCGTTTGAAAATCTTACAGAACTCTGTCCATTTTGTGATAGCTCATTATATGCATTTATCAGATAAAGTGCATCCTTAACACTTATTTTGTCATCACCTTTTAAATATTCTCCATCTATTTTGGGATATATATTTTCATTTACTGCATAGCCTACATAATTTTTTGCATACGAAGATACATTCAAAACTGCATTAACATTGTAGGTTCCGAATGATGATTCGTCAATTTTATATACTCTTGATAAAAATACAACTGCGTCCTGCACCTTTAAATATTGTTTGGAATTAAATGAATTTTCTCCATCGCCCAGTGCATATCCCTTATTCTGCGCCATTGCAATGTATTTATAATCCCAATCTGCTTCATAAACATCATAAAATGTGCATAAAAGCTCATCGTCTGTCTGTCCCACTAAAAGTGCAACAAATTCTCCTCTTGTGATATGTTTATCACCCTGAGGCTTTTTTTCTTCGTCAAGTATTTTATAATAGTTTTCATAAATACTTTCAAGATAGTTCTGAGCATAAGCATTCTGTATACAAAAACAAACTAATACCGAAAGTAATATTAAAAGCCTTTTCACACATTTCATCTCCATTCTTTTTTACTATTGACTACACTCCGATAATGATATAAAATATCTCCAAGGGAGTGGTATTTATGAATTTTTTTAATGACGGAACAATTATCTGTGTATGCTGTAAGGAGCGTTTTCATCCTTATCACATTTTGATATCCTCCAAAAATATTGGAATTTGTTCTGAGTGTATTAAAAAATTTGAAGCTATTCCATTGTTTAATCCCCTTGAGGGAGCTGGAAAAGTCAGCTATTATATCTCAGGATATTATTATAATGATACACTAAAACAACTTATTCATCGCTACAAGTTTAATAGTGAATATGCCCTTTCTGACTTATTTTCTAAAATGCTGTATGATAGAATAAAGGACATATCAGAGCTTCACGAATTTGATTTCATCACAAGCGTTCCTATCTCAAGAAAACGACTTTTAATAAGAGGATTTAATCAAGCAGAATTAATTGCAAAAAAGATTTCAAAAATGCTTGAAATCCCCTATGTTAATTGCATACATAAATGCCGTCACACAGTTGCTCAAAGTACACTAAAGAAAAACAAAAGAGCTGACAACATTCGTGGTGCATTCCTTGCAGATTTAGAAAGAGTTTCCAATAAGCGAATTCTTCTTGTTGATGACATTGTTACAACAGGCTCAACTATGAATGAGTGTGCAGTCGAATTATTTTCAAAGAACGCACAATTCGTTGCAGGAGTTTCACTTGCAATCACAAAACGAAAAATTATTTCAGAAGCCTTAAGTATTTGGGGTAATGGTTTTTGATAATTCCCTCACTACCCTTTGCCCAACCTATCGGATTATTGTCAACACAAATTGCCACATATCCCTTTTCATCTCCAGTGAGGGTTTCTCCGCGAAGATACTTTGATAATTCAATCGAATCAAGAGATAGTGAAATCTTATTTTTAAATTGGTCTTCCTCCAGAGAAAGCACGAGTGCATGTGATGGTTCGAATCTGTTTTTCTTACACACTCCAATATGAAGTCCTGCTCTAACAACCTTTAGCTTATCTAAACATATTCCGTTAGGAACAATATATAAATTATCTCCAAACATCTTGAAATCACCCGTTAACTCGGTTTTTAAGGTGTTTTTTTCAAATTCTCTGTATAACTTTATTGCGTCATCGCATTTCTTATCTTCACTATGTATTCTTTTTTCTCTTTTTAACTTTTCTCCGTCCTTCTTAAATAAAGCAATAAAATGTCCTTCTCCCTTATTTTTATGAGGAAAAATTCTTTTTGTTTTTCTTAAATCAAACTTCCCCTCACTCCATTCAGTTCTTCCGTCATCAAGCATATCAAGACCTGTATTCTCTAAGTGCATATCGGAATATTTTTCTAAAATATACTCTACATTTTCCTCGTTTTCACAAGGTGCAAATGTGCAGGTGGAATATATAAGGCTACCACCAGGAGAAAGCATCTTATATGCGCAATCCAATATATGTCTTTGACGAACAGCACAGGTTTTGGTATGATTAACACTCCATTCCTCAACTGCCCTTGGTTCTTTTCTAAACATTCCCTCACCTGAACAAGGTGCATCTACAATTATTTTATCAAAAAAACCTTCAAACCTTTGAGAAAGTCTTTCAGGAGTTTCATTTGTTACTATCGCATTAGATATTCCCATTCTTTCAATATTTTCGGCAAGGATTTGTGCTCTCTTGGGGATTATTTCATTTGCAATCAACAATCCGTCTTTTGAAAGCTTTGCACCTGCTTGAGTGGCTTTTCCACCAGGTGCAGCACACAAATCGAGAACAAAATCATCAGGTTCGATTGAAAGTGCTTCAACACTTGACATTGCAGATGGCTCCTGAAAATAGCAGAGTCCTGACAAATGATAAGGATGATTTCCTGATATCATATCCTTGGTGCAATAATATCCATCATCACACCAAGCTACCTGCTCACAACCCTTTAATATGTCACCAAATAATTTTTGCACATTTCTTTTACGCTTATTAAGTCTTATTCCAACATAACTTTCATTTTGAGAAAAAGCCTCTAAAAAAGAATCATATTCCTCTTTAAGCATTTCTTTCATTCTGATTTCAAACTCATAGGGTAAATTCATTTTCTTTTTCCTTACATTATAGGCGAGAACAATCTCAAGATTCCATCTAACATATAACTTAACGGATGTTCCTTTTTTCTCTTTTTATATGCTTCTTTAGACATCTTCTCACAGCCTATCATATCATTTAAAAATATCTCTTTATTTTTCTTTGCAAATTCATTATCATAAACAAATGCATTCAACTCAAAGTGGAGCTCAAAGCTTCTTTTATCAATGTTTGTAGTTCCGATTGTTGCGACATCATCATCACATACAATAGTTTTTGAATGAATAA
>JAZNOH010000074.1:0-25092 GCA_045580715.1 Clostridia bacterium | reverse complement strand
GATGGCTGATATATATGATGTTGACATAAGATATATAACAAACGTTATCCGGAACATAAAGAAGTTTGTAAATAATGATTTGACAATAAATAATAAAAAAGAGGAAATTTTGTATAATGGAGATTTTGATTTTGTTAATTCCTAATTTATGGGAATTTTTGGCAATAATGTTTTTAATGTTTTTCACAATATTTTTTGTTCCAATATTTCAGAGTTGGATATTGCAGTTTGAGAGTTTTATGTTATATCCTTTCATTTGCAAGAAATGCTGTTCATTTTGGATGGATTTGATATTGAACATCATATTGGCATATATATTCAACCCAGTATTTGCTTTATGGGGATTGATTACTGCAAGTGTATTGGCATATATGCACTATTATAGTGCAAATCATTGAATTGATAATAAATCTTTATTTGTTAGAATTGGATTGAACGAATGTGAAATCTTTATTTAAAAGAAATATTGATTGAGGGTTTATCCGAAAATCTTTATATAAAATAATTTATCAAAAATACAAATAGATATGTTAATCAGAAACAGAAAGAATGAGAATATTGTTGTGGCAAGTGGTCACGGTTACACAGTTGAAAAGGTTAAGAAGGCTATGGAGTTCATCAACCATACTGGTAGAAACACAACAGTTGAGCAATGGGTTGAGATGTACAATTATTTGAAGAATACAAATGAGAGTGCCACTGGTTGCAAGAGTTGTGCTGCTGCCAAATATACTGCAAGTGTAAGGAACTATGCGAAATATGGTTATTTGACTCTTCTGAATGAGGGTCATAATCCTGAGGAATTTGGCATTGGTGAGAAGAAGAAAGAGGAACCGGTTGAAAATGTTGAGAACAGGATTGATTTGGGAAAGAAAGAAGAAGTCATTGAGAATGTCAAAGAGGCATTGGAAGAAGAGCCAAAAGTTGAAGAGAAACCAAAGAGAGGTAGAAAGTCTTCAAAAAAATAAATGAAGGATATAAATAGGAAATTATGTATAAAATCAAGATAAATGACAAGGAGTATGAAGTTCCAACGTCCTTTGCGGATATAACGATGGAGGATTATGTCCGTTGTTTCAAGGGTATAAGGGACACGGACAAGTTGGAGGGTGCTGAATTGTTCTATACTGTGAGGGAGAATGAGGCAAAGATAATTTCAAGGTTATTGGGTGAGAAAGATGATTTCTGTATGAATATGCCAGTTGTGATATATCAGTCATTGACGCAGAGTTGTGATTTCATATACAAGTTATCTTCAATTCCTCATTCAAACAGCATTGAAATTGATGGAATCAAATATGAGATACCAAAGCCGGAGGAGTTTTCATTAAGACAATGGATTGATGTTGATGTCACTATGCAGGATGAGGGCAATGACAATCGTTTTTTGGAATTGTTATGCATATTGCTTATGCGCAGGGGTGAGGACGGTAAGTTTATTCCTTATGACGGTGAGAATATCAAGAGGTTTTATGACAAGGTTTGCAAGATGAGGGCGAGTGACGGTTTGGGCATTGTATATCATTTTTTCTTGAGAGGCGAGATTTCCAGAAAACTTACAAGCATCTCTTCCAAGATGGAGGGGGTGATACACCAATTTCGCCAAAATATACTCAATTCGTGAATGATTACAATTGGATGCACGTTGTTTCCACTTTGGCTTGTCATAATTTTTTAAAGATGGAAGAAGTTCTGGAACAGAATGTGGTGGATGTTTTCTCATATATGACATATATGCAGGCAAAGATGCAGGCAGAACGTGCGCAGGAGAAGTTTTTGGAACAGATACAGCAATCAAGGAGCAGGAACAGGAATTGACTTGTTCCTCTTTTTATCTTTATATAAAAATAATTTTATAAATTATATTTGAATGGCAGGTTTTTCAAAAGAAGATACATTAAGGGGTCACAGGCTGAAATATCTGAGAAAGGAGATTATATCAGGTCAGTCAAGATGGTCAATCAAGCAGAAATTATTGAATGGTGAGTATGACTGGTGGCCCGAAAGCAAGGATGTTGACCCAAAGAGAATTGGTGAATATATAAGGGAAGCTGCTGAGACTTGCAAATATGAGACACAGGTTGCGAGAGACGAGGCAAAATCCGTGCATTTGGAGCGTTATTTGGATTTATACCGCAAATGTGATGCAGCAAATGACCGTTCAACAGCAAGACAGATATTGAGTGACATTGCCAAGTTAATGGGTCTGAATGAGAAAGAGACGTTGGCAATTGAGACAACATCATATAGGGTAAAACTTATTTAAGATGAAATTCAAAAAAGGAGAGGATTATATAATAAACACTGACAGAGTGCATAGAAATTCATTGATGGAACAGAAATATGATATAGGTCACAAGGATTGGAGTAATGATGAGCATACAAAATATATTGACATTGAGTTGGACTTCACTCCAAAGGACGGTCAGAAGAAGATAATTGAGATGGCTAATGACAACCGTACAAAAAAAGTGATTGTAAATATCTTCCGTCAGTATGGAAAGAGTTTTGTTTGTCGTTATTTGAGTTTGTTGTGGATGCAGAAGCCTGGAACTGTTGTGGGATATATCACGCAGACTTCAAGGTTGGCAAAGGACATTTTCAAGAAGTTTGTGACTATGTTTCCTGAGGAACTTATAAAGTCAAAGGACGGAAAGGATTTCATTATTGAGTTGACAAACGGTTCAAAACTGATATTCTTCTCAGTCGAGCAGACTCACGCAATCCGTGGTTTCACATTGGATTTCCTTATATGGGATGAGGTTTCGCACAGTAGGGAATACACACCAGATGGTGAACATATATATTATAACATTGTTGCTCCGTTATTGGATGCAAAGGGAAAGAAGGAGATATATATATCAACACCAAATGGCGCACAGGGCTTTTTTTATAATGAGGCGATGAAAGCGTTGAATGGTGAGGACGGATATGCTTATTTGAGAGTGAGTGTATATCAGGATGAGACCAAGGACAAGAAATGGATTGAATCAAAGAGAAAGGATTATCCAGAGTTGGCTTGGAAACAGGAATATGAGTGTGAGTTCTTGGAGGGAGGTATAAGTTTCTTCAAGGGTTTTGGCAAATTGTTCAAGGATGACAGTTTTGACTGGTCACAGAAGATGGTATGTGGTGTTGACTTTTCATCCGTTGGTACTGACAACACTGTTATGACATTTATGAATGAGGACAGACAGACATACCAATATGTGATACAGGGTGATTTGGATTATAAATACCAACAGATGGCAGAGCATTTGAACAAGGTTGGCAACCGTCTTGCATATTGTCTTTTTGAATCAAACTCAATTGGTGAGGTAATGGGTAATGAGGTGAAGAAGTTGGTGAATGTTGGTACAAGGTCGAGAATTGACTTTATATATACTTCAAACTCAACAAAGCAGGATTACATTGAGAAATTGGCATTGGACATTGAGCAAGAGAATCTTTCATTTATGGAGAACAACAAGATATTGGAAGAAGAACTGAAGACATATACATATACAGTTTCAAAGACTGGAAAGAAAGTTTTCAACGCATTGGACGGTTATCACGATGATACTGTGATTTCATTGGCATTGGCAAACCTTGCATATCATAACAGGATGAATAAGACTGGCAATAATATAATGGTTATCAGAAGATAAAAGAAATATGATAAAAGATATTGTTAATTTATTTTATAAATTATCCGAGAAACATAAGTTGATTCGGAGTTTCAAATATGACCGTCTTTCCAAAGGTGCGGGTGTGGGAGATGAGTTGATGCCCCACGTCTTTCTTGAAGACCCCTTGTATTTTGGAAATGCGACAACAAACAGTGGAACAATACCGGTTACAATTAATTTCAACATTGTTGTTACACCTCAGTTATTGGAAAATTGGGGTATATATCCAAGCACAGAGACAGGACAGAACTTATGTTATTCAATTGCGTTGAATTTCATTGCAAGACTGAGACAGATGATAAAAAATGGTGATATTTCATATGTGACAGGCATTGATTCTTGGAATTTCATCACGTTGAAGCATTGGTATGACAACGATGCGGATGGTGTCAGATGTACATTGGTGATTGAGGTTAAGAATGACATTAATTATTGCAATATTGGAGAGCATTTTGATGAAGAAAAAGAGTTTGACATCAAGAAATATCTTCCAGAGATTGAAACAGATGATGCAAGCGGTTGCGCTGTATTTGATAACAAATTACCAAAGTTCAGTATATAATGAATTATGATGAAAACACAAGAAGAAGACTGAAAGAAGTGTTTGACAGGATTGCGGAGGAATGCAAGATAATTATGCAGACACTTTTGGAGGGTGAGATTGGTATCAACGAGAAAGTCGGTATCAATACATTGGCTAATTCAAGGACACATAATGAAATACAAGGTATAAATGTTGATGATTTCGGTATCATAAACCTTCTTGTAAATGAATATGCCGTGTTATATGTGGACGGAAACGGATTTGAATGGGCAAGAAGACCTGTGAGTGTCAAAAAAGACCAAAAATTCCCACCTCCAAATGTCATTGCGGAATGGTGTGGAAGAGTTGGAATACCTACTGATAATGAAACAGTGTATAAGATATGCAGGGCAATATGGTTGGATGGCATAAAGGCAAGACCTTTCATTGAACCCACGTTTGAAGAGATTGACAAGATGTTTGATGAGTGGGCTGATGACATATTCAATTCATTGGTTGGTGAATTGGACGATTATTTTGACAACTGATTATAATTTATTTTAATGGCAGGACAAAGGTTCTGCCATATTTGTTTTTAAATCTTTATTTAAAATGAAATAATCAGAATTTATAAAAAAATAATGGCAAAAATAGAAACAAATACTATTATCGCTTCAAGTCTTGACAATTTTCTGGTGTTTGAGAATGAGAACTTCACAGTTTTACCTTATGTTTTGATTGGTGCTGCTTCCGCAAATGTCGGTAAGAACATCACGTTGACTTTTGAGGATGCTGATGATGCTGATGCGGCAAAGATTGTGTTGGAGGGAAAGCCAAATACAAATATAACTTCAAGGACTTTCAACACTTCCGGTTCTGTCACACAGTTATTGTTCTCATTAATGGAATGTCTGAAGATGAACAGTATTGTCTATGACATATATCCTGCAACTGCAAACTCATTGAGAATGGGATTGGACAGTTCAAGGAAGTGGAAGATAACATCAAGTCTTACGATTGGCGGAAACTATTCTTCATTTGACCCAGAGGCATTGAACAAATGGGTTGTGATGATTAATGGAAACATTGATAATGAGACAAGCCAGTTCTCACTTGAAAAGTATAACAACAATCAGGAAGTATCGTTTAACATTTCAGCACCTTTCAATTACATTACAACCAAATATCCGTTTCAGATAAATCTTGCGGCATATGGTGTGAGGGGTGGAACTATCACTATGCAGACTATAACCAACAATCAGATACTCATATTGCCAACCACATTGGACAAGTTTGAGACTGTTGACTATTCAAGGTATTTTTCTGATGCAAGTGACGGAGAGAAGAAGGATTTCCTTACCAGAAACTTTGTGAGAAACTACAATTATGGTGAATATATCGGTTTGTCCTTATTGACCAACCGTGAGTTGAGGAATATCAATCTTGTCAAAAAATATTATACAAACAGTGGTATGTATCTCACTTCAAGGACAAGTTGCATATCAATGGAAAAGAATTATTCCAGAATTGATTTCTATGATACTTTTGACTTGGATTCAATTGAAAACCAATTCAATCATCAAGTGGGTTATGTTGATGTTGTCGCAGTACAGGGAACTGTTGAAATTACAAATAATATAAGATATTATGTCGAGCCTAAATGTGACAAGAATGACACGTTGTTCTTCATTAATGCAATTGGTGGTTTGGATTCATACAATTTTACTGGTGAACATAAGTTTGCCTCATCAATTGACGAGAGGACAACATATATGAAGAATCCTCAAAGACCGTTTGATAACACTTATGAGTTGGAACATACCAAACAAGTTGAAATGGAGAGTATGTACACTTCAACAACCAGTATGATTAACGAGAGAATGGCAAATTGGCTCACTGAGTTACAGAGAAGCAAATATGTCTTCAAGTATTATCCAGAAGAGAAAGTTAAATTCAAGATGGTGCTGATTGATGATATGTCGATTGAGTTGTCAGACAATGAGAAATATTATGAGATTGAGTGCAAGTATCGTTTTGCCGATACAGGAATAAATATATAATTTGAAAAATGGGATATGTATATCAATTTATTTTTAAACAATAAACTTGTTGATGTAAACGAGGACACAGAGATTAAGATTAAAAAGGAATTTCAAGACCCAGAGGAACTTATCATCAAGGAAATAACTTATTCATATGAGATGGAATTGCCTACAACGTTGAGAAACAAGAGGGTGATTGGATTTGTTGATGCCGTTGATGTAAGACAGAAGTTCAACCGTGTCTATGATGCGGAATTATATGCAAATGATATGTTAATTCTGAGGGGAAAGTTCATTATCAACGAGATTGACAAGGAAAACTACAAGGGAAATATCTATATTCCACAGAAAAAGGAACTGAAAGACGTTTTGGGTGACAGAACGTTAAGGGAACTTATACCTCATTACAAATATATAAATGATTGGGAGGACATTACAAAGATAAACAATTATGTCGGAAACATACAGGGTTATGGTGCTGACTATCCGCCTGTTGACCAACGTGACAAGCATATATGTTTTCCTTATGTTTTATACAATTGGCCATATAACAAACCAGAAGCCAATATGGGAAAGTATGAACAGTCAACTGTTTATGAGAATACCACTTTTGATTTAAACAATGTACTGCCAGCTTTCAATGTATTGTCCGTTATGAAAGATGTATTTGCGACAAATGGTTATAATTTGATTGGCAATGTATTTGAGAATCCCAAATTCACGGAGTTATTCCAGAGTTATTCAAGCAATTGGGATTTGTACAAGTCCGAAAAGAAGACACCTTATTATCTTTCATTCCATTGTGAGGGTGGATTAAGAAAATATTCAACACAGAAGAAAAGACAGAACACATCATCCAGTGCGGAAGAGTTTGATGATGGCAAATTCAAATTTTGTGCCGATATTCCACTCTATTCTGACAATGCGACAATCTCGAATATTGTGAACAAATATGAGATAATGAAGACTTCAACTGACACTTCGTTTTCAAAAGAGGCAAAAACAATAATTGTTCCTGTGAGTGGTTGGTATCAAATACATTTCAAAGGAAATCTCGACCTTCCAGACAAAGGAAGATGTGACAGAGAAAGCCCTGTGACGGTAACTGGTTGGAGCTCAAGGGATGATATAACTGACTTTTCACTAAGTGCCTATGAGGTTCAGTTGAAGAGAGGTGTTCCAAAGGAAAATCCCAGATATTATTGTTTCAATTTTGGTCTGCCACTTGTTCCCGTTGACTATACAGAGAGTGAAACAAGTCCGAGTGTACTGTATGATAACCCATCGGCAGTGAAGATATTGCAAGGTGAGAGTTGCAGATATTTTGGAAAGAACCAAAAGACCACGTTGGTAAAGAATTTGAGTGGTTTCAACACAGAGGATTTCATTTGTGGTGCGAGGTTTGGACATCAGTCACTTCACAACTCAGTGTCTTGTCGTTGCGAATACAGGGAGTACAACAAAATGGCTATGATGGCTTTGTATAACGTGTCAAAACAACCACAGTTCAAAGATATGGGAGAGGATAACAGTGGTGAATATCTTATCCTTAATTATGGTGCTACTCCTGGTAATACATATGGTCAGGACACAGCGCAAGTGATGGTAAGGGAAGACAGTTATTCCAATTTTGAGGGTTATAACCTTTTGAAAAGGGATGCTAACGGTGATAAAATCACATATTCTTGGGACACAACCAGTAATATCAACGCACATACCTATGTGGGGCAAAAAAATTCAACAATAAAATGCAACAGTTCAACAAACGGTACATTTGACATCTATACTTGTGTATGGTTGGAAGAGGGAGAGACAATTTATCCAGAGATTGTCAGTGCATTTAACCACCAACAAGACAAATGTTCTTGGATTAACACTGGTTGTAAATGTTCAAAAAGAAAACACCTTTATAAAAGGGGTTGTACAAACTATCTCTATAAATTTGACTTTGAAATGGGTCTTGTGACAACCGATGAGAAATGGATTCCAAACAAGAAAGAGCCTATCTTGAATGGTTCTGATTTGTCAACAAAGAGATATACCGATGTAAACAAACTTCTGCCAGAAATAAAATGCAACGATTATCTCAATAACTTCTTGCAGACATTCAATTGCAGATTAAGCCAGATTGACAAGAACACCTATTCGATGGACTATATCAGTACAAAGGAAGAAAGTGGAAAGGTCATATCAATTGATGATTATTGCAACAACGTGGATGTTGTTTTTAAGAGGATTACATTGCCAAGCACTATTGCATTGAAGTGGAAAAATGACACCAGTGAAGAAGGATATGTGAGAGGAAATGATTCACCATATTGTGAGGACGCATCAAGACCTTTCAATCAACCGGAGCATAGTGGTGATATTACATTTGAGAATCCTGCAAACACAAGTGGTTCAATAAACAAGAAAGACAGTATTTGGAGTTATTGCTGGTACAAGTCGATAAAGACTGACGGAAACTATACATTCCCAAGCCCTATAATTGCTGACAGTGGTATATTTGATGAAGAATACACTTATGAGTTGGCACAAGCGGAACAGTTCAAGACAGACTACACGATGAGGTTTTTCTATCTCTATAACAGAAAGGACATAACAAACAACAATCTTATCCCAAGGATGAACTATATTGAGATAAAGGGTGACAAAACTTTCAGATTATTGATTGTTGACAATCAATTATGGACTTATCAGAGAAACAATAACGGTTCATTGACTGAGAAGAAACTCATAATGTTGGACTATGACAATACAAGTGACAACACCTATGACGGTAGGGACAAGACAATAACGGATGTGTTCTTCAATATCAATATGAATGACTACTATCAGGTTGACATTGATATGATAATTCCAAACCACATATTCAACCAGATTAAGAGCAACACAAAGATATTGTATAATGACGGATTGTGGAGTGTTATTGAGATTGACGGTCATTCAGTACAGGAAGACGAACCAGCAACATTGAGTTTGAAATCTTTATAATTAAATCAGAATTTATTAAAAAATAATGGCAAATAAGAGAACTTATACAATTGAAATTGCCGGTGTCAAGGAAGCCTTTGACAATGTGAGCAGTCTTGCAGATGTGTTGGATAAACTTACTGACAAGGCTGTGAATGTAACTGCAAATGTCGATAAAATAACGGAGGCAACTACAAAGAATAGCACTGCCACAAAGGAAAGTGCTTCAAGTGCTGATGCTCTTTCAAAGGCAAAGCAGAAACTGGCAGATTTTGATGCTGAATATGAAAAGGAACTTCAACAAGTAAATTCCGAGTTGTCCAAGAACAAAAAAGAAATAAAGGAACTTATTCAGCAACAAGAGGCACAGTCGGTTGTTGAGGAAAAACAACTCAACTCATATGCTGAAAAACAAAAATATTTAACATCTCTTAACAAACTTATCAGAACACACGCAAATGTTACAGAAGAAGACAAAACAGAGATACAAGCAATGGTTGAGGAATCTGCAAGACTTCAAGCTGAGTTGAAGGAGTTTGACGAGCAGATGAAGATATATACAAGGAATGTAGGAAATTATCCCGGTGCAGCACAGATGGTCATTGATTCCAATAAGTCAATGAAACAGGAGTTGAAAGAACTCAAAAATGAAATGGCTGAAATGATTGCAAACGGTGTTGACAAGACAGACCCTAAATTCCTTGCATTAGCACAAAGGGCTGGTGAATTGAAAGACGCAATGGCTGATGCCAGTGATGAAATAAGTCACTTCGCATCGGACACGGCAGGTATTGATAATGTCATTAACCTTGCAACAACAGCAACAAGTGTATGGGGATTGTATAATTCCGCATTAACCGTTTTTGGAGAGGAAAACGAGGCAGTTGCTGAAAGTATGCAGAAGATGATGGCAATTATGCAAATGCTGCAATCTCTTCAAGCGTTACAGAACACACTTACAGCAAATGGTAGTGCAACCGCAAAGATATATACAACTGTGACGAATGCACTGGCTTCAGCACTTGGTCTTAAATCAAAGGCAACAGAGGTTGATACAGCGACAACGCAGACCAATACGGCAGTCAATGAGGCAAATACAGTATCAGAGGAAACAAACGCAGCAGCAAATGCGGCAAATGCAGCAGCAAAAGAGGCTGATACTGTTGCAACTGAAACAAACACTGTTGCAGAAGGAGCAAATACAGCAGCAGAGGGTGCTAACACTACCGCAAAGACAACCAATACCGCAGCCACCGGTGCAAATACAGTTGCAGAGGGTGTTAACACTACCGCAAAGACAGCGAATGCGACAGCAACAGGTGCAGCAACGGCAGCACAAGGAGGATTGACACTTGCACAAAAGGCAGGTGCGATTGCTTCAAAAACCTTGGGTGTCGCAATGAGAAGTATTCCTCTTATATTCATTATCGGACTTGTAATTGACCTTGTTACTCACTGGAAAGAAATATGGAAATGGTTGAATGACACATTCCCAGTTATCGGAAAGGTAACAAGTGCTTTCAAGGGTATGGGTGGCTTTATGAACACTCTCAAGGCTATCTGTGTTGGTTTTGGAAAGGCTGTTGTGAACTGGGTGATAAATCCTCTTAGAACACTTGGCAAGGTAATGGCTTCATTGTTCAAGGGTGATTTTGAAGGTGCCTGGAATGCTATGAAGGAAGGTCTTAAACAACAATATGCCGGAACTGTTGAAGCATTTAAGAGTGGTTTCAAGTCACAGGTTGAAAAAGGTCTTGAAGATATGAGACTGAAAGCAACAGAAGAGGCAAACAAGACAACTCAACAGGAACTTAAAGAATTAAAAATTCGAGAGAGGAATAACAAGACTTATTCTGACAAACATATTGCTCTTCAAAAGAAAGACTTTGCAGAAAGGAGAAAATTGGCAAAGGGAAACAAGGAGGAACTTAATAAAATCAAACTGGAAGAAATGCAGTTTGACGCAGATGTTGAGGACAAGAAGACAGCCTATGCCAAAGAGCAACAGCAAGAAAGAACCAAAGCAGCAAAGGCAGGTGCGGCTGAAAGAACGAAGACAGCAAAGGCAGCACAAGCAGAAGCAAACAAGGCAGCGGATGAATACAAAAAGAAAATACAGGAACTGTACAAGGCTGTTGAGGATGTTGTCAAGAAAAGTAACTCTGTTGTCACGCAAGGATTATCTCTCAATCGCAAGACAATTGAAAATAACTTGAAGAAATATCAAGAGTTCTGGGAAGATTTTTATGAGGATACATATAAACGTTCAAAACAGAACAACAATAGTAATATAGATGATTTAAAGAGATATGAGAAGGCAATTGAATCAACGATTTTTAAAAGAAAAATGTTGATTTACAACACCTTTGCGGAAGAGGCACAAGAAACCAAGAAGACATATGAGACAATTATTGCACAAATAACAACTCTCATAAAACAAACTTCAAGGGAAGCGGAAAAGGCAACAGGTGAGACAAAGACAAAACTTGAACTTAATCTGGTTCAACTCAATGAGACACTTGAAAAGGTAAAGTCAAACTTTAAGTTATTATTTGACAATTATACTGATAATGACTTCAAGATTCCATTATCATTTGACGAGAAAGAAATCATCAAAAGGTATGAAACATTGATGAAATCATTGGATCCAGAAAGTTATCTTGCAAAAACAATCAATCTTGAAAAAGTTATGGGAGTACTCACAGATTTTAAAGGTTATTTCATAAATATTCTTGAAGATGCAGCACAAGGCGGAGAACAGATTAGTGACAGTTTCTACAAGACAGTTGAGATATTGACTGGTGCAACCGATGGTGTTGACAAGTTGAAAAACGCAATAAAATCGGTAAGTTATGACCTTCAAAATGGTGGTTTCAAAGTTATTGGTGAATTGCCAGAGGGTTTTGAGAGGACAAAGAAAGCCGTTGAGGAAGGTAAGGATGTATTAAAAGCATTTACCGCTGATGCTTCTGAGGCATTGTTCGGAACAAACCTTGTAATAGGTCAGATGGGTATATTGTCCGAAGAGACAATTGACAAGATGAAAGACTTGGACAAAGAACACTCAAACTATTTGCAGAAGATACAGGAAGACACTCTGAAAGACATTATAGACTATACCGACAAGACAGTTAAGAAATTCCAAGAGGCTACAAAGGGATTGAAGATTGAGCCGGTAATGGTTGATGATACTTTCACCAAGACATTTGATGGTCAGATAATGTCGATAGACAAGACCCGTGAGAGATACGAGAAACTAAGAAAAGCCTATGAAGAATATGAGGAAGTTCTTAGGGAAAGTATGAACAAGAGGGATTTCGAAAAGGCTTGGCAACAAATTCTTGAAAAGACAAAGAAACTTTATGGCGAGGAATCTGATGAATACAAGAAGATGATTGAACGCCAGAATACAGAAGCCAAGAAGAGAGAAACACTTGAAAAAGTATGGAATGACAAACTCAAAGCCACAAGAGACCATTATGGTGAGGATTCTATGGAATACAAACAGATGTTGGATGAAAAGGCAAAGGCTGATGCGGCATATGTTCTTGAATATGAGAAAAGCCAACAACAAATCCAACTCATTGATAAGAAGACAAATTCAATTTACTCTGACTATGCTGAAAGTCTTGGAAAGAGAATACAAGACATATATAAAGCATTCAGTGAGAATATGTTTGAGCCTTTGGCAGAGGGATTCACTGCACTTCTTGACTATCAGATAGAAGAGGCTGAGAAACGTCTTGAAGATATTGAGGAACTTCTTGACAAGGCAGTTGAGTTAAGGGAGGATTCGGAAGAAAGAATTGAGGAAATCAACGACAAACTCAAAGATTCCGATGTTGCAAACAAAGAGGCTTTGAAGCAACAACTTGCTGATGAACAAGTGTTACTGGTTCAAAGACAACAGACTGAAAGAGACCTTAACAAACAAAAGGAACGTGAAGAGGCTCTTATCAAGAAGAAAGAGAAACAACAAAGAAAGATTGAACTTGGTCAGAAACTCATTGAAGGTATTGTCAATACAGCAGTCGGTGTTACCGCAGCACTTAAATATGGGCCGATACTGGGACCAATATTTGCAGCAATAATCGGTGCTATGGGTGCATTGCAGACAGGTATCATCATCAAGCAGATATCCAAATTGGAAAAGGGTGGTCTGTTGAAAGGCAAATCCCACAAGCAAGGTGGAATGAGAGTTGAGGGTACAAACATTGAGGTAGAAGGTGGTGAGTTTGTTGTGAACAAGAAATCAACCACAAAGTATATAAACCTCATTGAAGCAATTAACGAGGATAATCCGTTCAAGGTCAGAAGATTGTCAAACAGATATGATATGGGTGGAAGACTTGGTGGAACAACCATAATCAACAATTACAACTCTTCAAGCCATTTGGTATCAAGCAGTATCAACAAATATGCAAGTGGTGGAAGACTTGATTACGGTGGAAGCGTTGCAGCAATTGAACAGAACACAACCACAAACAGAATTACAGAGGCTATGTCTCATATAAATTTCAATCCGGTTGTTTCAGTAGTTGACATACAGAAGAAAACAAAATCTTTGACAAAAGTAAGGGATTTGGCAGGAAAATAAAATGAAGAATGTGTGGAATTAAGAGTTTCACACATTTTTTTTTCTTTTTATCTTTATAAGAAATGTTCAAATAAAATTATATGGAATATCCAATTTATGACATAACTTTTGACCCATCAAATGATATTGGAATGAGTGCAATTTCTTTTGTGGATTATCCAGCAATTTGTCAGGATTTTGTCTATTTTTCAAAGGATGGAAAGGCAAATCATTGTGACTTGAAAAGTGGTTCAATCATTATGGCAAACGTTGAGAAGCACGAAATAGTCAGTCCTATATTGATTCCAAATCAATTGATATTGAGAGTGGATGAGAGTGGTCAGAAATATTATAACAGATGGACAAAGGATGTTATTGAAGAGATTGCCACATATTATTTCTTGAACCAGTTCCAAAACAATTTCACCATAATGCACAGTTGGTTCACTGGCGATATGGAAGAGGAATATACAAAGAGTTTTATCCCAGATGTCTATATGCTCAGAATGTGGATTATTGATGATGAAACAAGGGACGAGGCAAACAAGAAATATGGCTATCATCTGCCAAACGGAACGTTGATGGTTCATCTTAAAGTCCACAACAGAAAACTATGGTCAAGAATTAAAAGCGGAGAACTTAAAGGACTTTCAATTGAAGCCTTTGTTCCACAAGTTAAAAATAAATCTATAAAATATTGTAAAAATAATGGCAAAAAGTAAGAAATTTGATGTTAATCCAAAGATGGCAAAGATTTTCAACAAGTTTATGCTCTGGTACAACCAGACAGTTGACACAGCCGAGGAATTGGCAGACATTGCAAAATCCGATGAGACAGAGAGTGGAGAGGTTTCACTGAAATACTATACAAGTGACACTGACTACATTGAAATCAAAGAGGGTGGTGTTGCTGTTGCTTCTGACGGTTCTGCTGTTGAGGATGGTGAATATCCATTGGTTGACGGTTCTGTAATTGTTATCGCTGACGGTAAGTTTGTTGAGACCAAGGTCAAGGAAGAAGCAGAGGAAGAACCTGCCCAAGCACCTGTTGCTGAAGAGAAAGAGAATGAGGAAAAGAAAGAGGATGAGGAAGAGAAACCAGCTGACGAGGAAAAATCAGATGAGGAAGAAAAACCTGCTGACAAAGAGGGTGAGGAAAAGAAAGATGATGAAGAGGAAACCCAAGAAGAGGTTGAGGTTGATGCTCCTTACACATTAGTTCCTGTAATGATTGACGGTGTTGAGTTCCAAGTACCACAAGAAGTTGCAGACTATATCCACACTCTTGAAGAAGGTCTTTCAAGTGCAGAAGATATATCCGAGAATTTCAGAAAGGAAATCGCTCAGATGAAAGAACGCATTCCAAGTACCAATCCTGTTACCACAGTTGTTAAGCAGTCAAAGGAAGAAGTGGGTGAAAAACCATCATTCGCAACACTTATTGGTGCGTTGAATAAAAAATTCTAAAAAAAAATATCTTTATAATAAAATAATTGAAAAAATTGAAATACAAATATGGCAAATTTAGTTAAAAACACACTTAGTTTTACTCCGAAAATTTTACCGGATTGGTTCTACAAAGTTTTGCTTAAACCTAACTTCATTGAGAAGGACTATATCCGAGTAGAGGCTAATGTGACAAAAGAGGCAGTGCTTCGCAAACTTGTGATGTCTGGCAATACAGTTTCTCAGGTTGACAACCGTGATTGTGCTTGGACACCAAAAGAACGTTTTACCACTGACACACAAACATTCACAGTCAAAAACTGGAAGATTAACGAGGAACAGTGCTTAGAGGAACTTGATTCCATCTATTCTGAGAATGTTCTTGCTGAGTTCCGCAACTATCAAGCAGGTGCAACAAAGACTGAGGCTCCTGGTGATTTAGAGGCTGCTGTGAGACTTCATCTTGAAAACAGTCTTGGTGCTGATATTGACAGAATCATAATCGGTGGTAACGGTAACGCAGTTGACGGTGTACAGGATGGCCTTATTGACAAGGCTCTTGCTTCAAGTTCTGTTATCAGAATTGCAAACCCTGTGACAATTGATGCTTCAAATGTTCTTACTGAAATTCAGAGAGTATATGATTCAATTCCTAACATTGTTATCAACGAGGGGCTTTACGAGCCAGAGAAAGCACCTGTACGTATTTTTGTTGACATTATGACTTATCGTTATGCTTTACAGGCACTTTCGACAACTCCTACCAACTATCAAGTTACCCTTCCTTCTTGGACTTATGAGGGTGGTGTAATCCGCTATATGGGCGTTGAGGTTGCTCTTGTCAACTATATGCCTGCAAACACTATGTTCGCTGCTTCAAGAGACAATATGATTTTCTTCACTGACCTTTTAAGTGATACAAAGGAAATCCGTGTTGCCCACGGCAATGACCTCAAAGATGAATCAATGATTTACATTAAGGGTGCTTATCGTGCAGAGGCTTCTTTCGTATATGAGGATGAAGTTGTGCTTTACTCTAAATAATTTTGAAAATAAGAATTAAAATACCAGAAATATTATGTTAAATTGTAAAATTACTAAAATTCCAGATACTTTTTGTGATACCTCAGTAAGTGGTATTCTTAAAGTTGCATTAGTGAACTGGTCTGAACAATATACTTTTACAGGTTCGGGTACTGGTTGTGAGATTGACACAATTGACCTCAAAGACCAACACTTCTTGCCTATCAATGTAGCCGACAACAGTGCCTATGCAAATGCTAATGCAAATGCTGGTTCAAGTTCTGACAACAAGAGCATTATGCATCAGGTCGGTGGTCTTATCAACCGTCTTGACTGCAACGTTCAGAGTGATTGGAAAAACTACCTTATGGGACGTGTAATCTTTGCAGTGCTTACCAAGAACCATCAAGTTCTTATCTTCGGTGCTGACAACGGACTTACCGCAACCAACTTTGACTTTGCCACTGGTACTGCCGAGGCTGACGCACAAGGTATTACATTCCTTTATGAAGGTCTTCAGAAGAATGCACCTCTTATTGTAAAGGATTGGGCTACTATCCGTGCTTTATATCCAGCAGATATGAGTGATGTTATCTAATTTAAGGGAATATTTCAAGTCAGATTATATATATATTATTTCCTTTTTGATGCGGACACTTGCAATACGGCAGGTGTCCTTTTTTTGTTTGTAATCTTTATAATAAATCAATATTTTATTAAAAACTAATGGCGTTTAACTGTAAACTTTCAAGAAACATTTCTCTGAATCCTGATGGCTCTTCAACAATTGGTGGTGATTGCGGAAGTGCTGAGATTGCGTCTGGTGGTATTCAAGAGAGGGTTTTTGTCTATAATATTGACGATGTTGACAACTTGCAATTTGAAAATGATATGCGATTTGACAACAACCTCATAATTGAGACAATCATAACACAGGCAGCATATTTTTTTATTGACTGTACAGATGTTTCATACAACGAGACACAGGATGGCACAAAACATCAGCACAATCTTAACTTGACAGTATCAAATACACAGCCAATAACGGAAGATACCATAAGTGATGCTGCCAATCACAGATATTTGGTTGCTTTCAGACCAAAAGGTGCTGAATTGTACCGTGTTTTCGGATGGAAAGAGGGTGCAGGACTGAGTTATACTATGGATATGAACGGTGATACCAACGCATATACTATAAATTTGTCAGACAACAGTGAATATGCACTTATGAGTTGCTATGCTGACAATTTTGACCTTGCAAACAAGGTTTTTTCTCCAATTTTCAAGCCTTTGTATGAAATATCATATTGTGAGACTGACAAAAATGGTAAAAAGACCGGATATTGTATTGCAAGTTATGTGGTTAAGGTAAATTCGGCAGGTCAGGCATTGGACAGTAACAATATGCTTTCAAGTTACAGTGGTTTGAAGCAGGATGCATATAAATATAATGGTGTTTCAGGCGATGGTGGCTATAATATATTGGACAATTATTCAGATGATGCATCATTTGACGGTTTACCAGTGAAAATATTTGATAATTCGCTTTGTCCTATTGATGCGGAGGGAACAATAACTGTAACTCCGACTACAATTAGACTAAATTCAACAACAACTACTGCAAATGTGACAATAACAAGTTCAAATCCCTGGAAAGTTGCAAATAATTCAAACCTTGTCACAGTAAGTCCTTCAAGTGGAAGCGGAAACGGTGTTTCAACAATCATTTCAAACAATACTGGTGGTGATACCGTTGTGACCTATCAGAACAGAACAACATATGAGAGAGTGAACGTTGATGTTCAGATAAGACTTATAAAAATAAACAATGAGTTCACTTATCAGAATGGTACAACGCAATTTGAACTGAAACCTATTGTTGAGGGTGGAAGCGGTGATTATCTGTATAGTGTTGACAGAACAGGACTTACAATTACAAAACAGAGTGACGGTACATTATTGTGTATTGTCAATAATCCGTCAAGTGAGTTTGTGACATATACATTCACGTTGACACACAGGGATGACGCACAGGAAAAGAAATATGTCGCAGTCAATCTTCAAGGCAGCAATACAAATGCAATATGGAGGATGATGGCACAATATTGTGAAGATATATAATTTGACAAAAAATATTAAAATGAGAAATTGCTATTGTTTAGACCATAATTTAAAACAACGCTGTGAGACAGATTTGGGTGGAATTGACAAGATTTATTTCATCAATTTGAAAGATTTTGTCAAATGTGAAGGTGAGAAAATATACCTTAAAGAAGGTACAAGTTTCTATGAATTGGACTTTGCCAACAATATGGCACGTCTTAATATGGAAACTGTGAATACAAATGACCAATCATATGTGTTAAGCACTTTGACGTTTACAATGAGATTTGAGACCGTGAATCTGGAAGATGAACTTAAATGTCTTCAACTCGGATATTTCAAGGCACTGGTAAAATATAAGAACGGTTATTGGAGATTCATAGATGAAGACCCGTTATTCTTTTTCAAACAAAATTCAATCGTTCACGATTCTGGTCAAACCGATACTGAAATGAACCAATATTCATTTGAATATGTTGAACACGGTCACACTTGGGGGTATGTCTATGAGGACAAGCCTGAATTTGTCGTATCAAAGGACACAGACCCAAATTGGGTTATAATTGATGAGAAATGTGAGACAACAGAAGAACACGACAAGAAACCTATATGGGAAATAATTGATGCAAGATGTGAGGAGGAATAATATGGCGAGGACTGGTTATTTAATTACAATATATCAAGACATTAATCCATCCTCTCCCACATATAATCAGACAAGAGAGGAAAGAGTGTTGGATGAGACCAATTGTCAATCATCAGCACCGGCAAATTGGATTGAGGACACAAGATATTGTGAACTTGGTGACAATGGTATGCAGACAGGTTATGAAATAGTTGTTTATCGTGATGTTGAACCTCTATCTTCAACATACAATCAGACAAGACAAGAAAGAAATCTCAATGAAGAGGAATGTGAAAGTGATAATGTGGAACCAGAATGGGTAAATATCGGTGAGCCTTTTTGCAGACAGAAAGTATATTTACCCGGTGGAAAGATGGATAATGACGGATATTGGGTTCAACAACAACAGGATATGAATGAATATTCTCCAACCGCAGACCAAATAAGGGATATTGAAACATATGACGTTGTGCATTGTCCATTGCCAGATACCACACCGAACTATGAGATAATAAGTGAAACTTGTCATACAATAAATGACAATGGAGAGATTGTATTTGACGGTACAAAGGACATTATAAGAATTGACACCAATGAATATTCTTCAACATATAATTTCAATATTCCTGAAACTGTAAATGTCGTTGATGAGGAAAATTGTCCGAATACAAAGAAATCCGCAGAATGGGTTGATGTTGAAAGTTATTGTGAAACCGACAGCAGAGGAAAGAATACTGGTAACAAGATAACTGTACAAAAAGATGTCAATCCAAATTCCTCAACATATAACGAGACAAAAAATATAACAGTTGAGGACTCTGAGGCTTGTCCAATTGGTGAAGACACACCTACTTCAACCGTTACTATGAGATGGAAATTCATAAACAACAGGACAATGGGTGATGCCATACAGTCGTTCACAGTCACATTAAGCAATGGTTCAAAGATACAAGGTGGCGGTGGCGTTTCAACAAACGGTGGTTGGAGAAGCGGAACAATACAGATACCGGAAAGTGACAAGGCAAAACAACTTACAATATCAAGCATTGATATTGCGCAAACTTCATCATTCAACTATAATGCAAATCCGTTACCATATGTATGGAATACAAATGGACAAGGCGGTTCAAGAGAATTTACAATAACTTTAACAGATTAATAAAAATATGGCAAATACAGGATACATAATTTACACATACAAGGACACAAATCCTTATTCAGAAACATATAATCAGACAAGAGAGGAAAGAGTGTATGACACAAAATTGTGTCCAATTGTAACCGATTTCGATTACATAATGAGAATTTTTGTTAATGGAACACAGACCGAACAGGTTGATTGTAATGAAGTCATCAATACAATTGACCGCAAAATGATAAATAATTTGAAAACAAAAGAACCATATGACGTTATACTTGGTAATTGTGCAGAAGACATTGCCAATGGAACACTGAATGCTCCTTGGTATGGAAATACATATATAAAATCAATTGATTTTTCACACAGTCAAATTCAACAAATAAAAGAAAATTGTTTTTACAATGCGACAAATTTGGAAACTGTTGTTTTTGGTTCAGGAAAAATACAAAATGGAATTATGCCCAGTGCATTTTTTGGCTGTCAAAATTTAAAGGGCACTGTTGAAATTCCCTATGGTTGTGTAATTATAAGTCAGGAGGCTTTTCGGGATTGCTTTTATTATAATGAGGGTGAGGTTATTCTTCCAGAAACAATTACTGCAATCTCAGCAAGGGCATTCGGCTATTGCAAATACCTAAAATCGGTGACTCTTTTTAATCCGACACCATTTGTTTGTGGAACTGATGCTTTCTTGCACAATTATGCAGGTGTAGAGCCATTTCCAATCTATGTTCCAGATGAAAGTGTTGACAGATATAAATCAACAACCAACTGGAAACAATATGGAGACCGAATAAAACCATTATCAGAAAAAGAATAAAATAATCTTTATAATAAATCAAACAAACATTAAGAAATATGGCAAATACTGGTAAAAAAATAATCACATACAAGGATACAAATCCTTATTCGCCCACTTATAATCAGACCAAACAAGAAACGGTCGTTGACCTTGATACTTGTCCAAATGAGGTGGCAAATTGGGAAGAACAGTCAAGAATCTGTGAACAGATTGAATATTCACCAAGTGGACAGATGGGCAATTCTGGTAAATCAATAATCACGGAAAAAGACACAAACCCCCATTCCTCATCATATAACGAGACAAGAACAAGGACTGTAAGTGACCTTACAAATTGTCCATTACCTAACACTGAGGCAACCTGGGTTGAAGAATCAAGTGTATGTGAACAAGAATAATGAATAAAACATATTAAAAATGCGATATATAAATACGACAAATGACAATATAACATTTACCGATGTTGATGGAAGAGTTGTTATTGTTCCAAAAAACAGAGTGTACACACACTTCAAGAACGATACAATAACTTTTCTTTTGGTTGAACGTTACGACAAGGAGGGTATTTGCCTTTTCACGACACTTGCTGAAGACTTGCAGATAAACGGTGTTACTTACACTTATGAGCAACTTTTAAACGGTGAGGGAACTGGTGATATGTTCTCTCCGACAGGACTTATTATAAAACTTGTCGATGAACTTCCTGCAAGTGGTGAACAAAGCACGATTTATCTCATTGCTAACGACAAGGGTTCTTTTACAGAATATCTGTGGCTGGAAGAAACCTCAAAATGGGAAGAATTGGGTGATGTGTCAAAAATTGACCTTTCAAACTATTTTACCAAAAGTGAAATCAACGCTATGTTTGCCAATTATTACACTCAGTCTGAAATTGACGATATGTTTGATGGTTATTACACCAAAACAGAGGTTGATGGCAAACTTGATTTGAAGGCAAATGCTTCAGAAGTTTATACAAAGACTGAAGCCGACAATAAGTTCCTTACAGAACACCAAAGTCTTGATAATTATTATACCAAGGATGAGGTATATAACAAAACTGAAAGTGACGCAAAATATGCCACACAAACCGTTGTAAATGAGGAAATAGCAGCAAGAATACAAAGAGACTCCGAAATTGAACAAACTCTTGTTTCAAAAGCTGACAAATCCGACACTTATTCAAAACAGGAAGTAGATGATGCTTTGGCAACAAAACAGAATGTGGGTGACTATGCGACAAACACAGCACTTACAGACGGACTTGCATTAAAGGCAGATAAAACCGATACATATACAAAACAAGAAGTAGATGAAGCAATCGCATTAAAAGCAAACTCTGCTGATTTGGCAACGGTTGCAACCAGTGGAAGTTATGATGATTTAAGTGATAAACCGACAATTCCAACCGTTCCTACAAATGTAAGTGCATTTACAAATGATGCAGGATATTTAACGGAACATCAAAGTCTTGATGACTATTATACAAAAAGTGAGGTTGATACAGAACTTGCAGACAAACAGGACAAACTTACAGCAGGTGCAAACATAACGATTGACGCAAACAATGTTATCTCTTCAACGGGTGGAACACAAGTCCAAGCGGATTGGAATCAGACTGATGATACAGCCGTTGATTATATCAAGAACAAGCCTACAATTCCAGACACAAGTGATTTTGTGACAAAGGCAGAATATAATCCAAAGGAACTTGCAATTGCAGAGGCATTGACAGATTTGAATAATAAGATTGGTGATATTGAGACAATATTACAGTCAATTTAAAATGAAATAGTATTATGAGTGTAGCAACAGAATTAACAAGAATACAGACAGCAAAGGCTGATATAAAGGCATCAATAGAGGCAAAGGGTGTGACAGTACCATCCAATGCCCTTATTGACCAATATGCCGATTATGTTGATGAAATATCTGGTGGTGGAGGTGGACAAGCCGAAGAGGATTTGAAGAACCTCATTGAAAGGGATATAACAAGCATTACAATTCCAAGTGGAACAACCACTATTGGTATGGCTGCATTCCAATTTTGTGCAGGTCTTACAAGTGTAACAATACCAAGTAGTGTTACAAGCATTGGTGATAATGCATTCTACTATTGTACAGGTTTAACAAACATAACTATTGGTAGTAGTGTTACAAGCATTGGTGAACGTGCATTCGGATATTGTAGTGGCCTTACAAGTGTAACAATTCCAGACAGTGTTACAAGCATTAGTACTTATGCATTCAATAGTTGTAGAAGTCTTACAAGTATAACAATACCTAATAGTGTTACAAGTATTGATAATGCTGCATTCAGTAGTTGTTCACGTCTTACATCATTAGTATTAAACGGTGGTGGTGTTATTGGTAGTGGAACAAGTTATGTAACACAAGGTGCATTCAGTAATTGTAGTGGCCTTACAAGTGTAACAATTGGTAGTGGTGTTACATCATTAGGAATAAGTTGTTTTAATTCTTGTAGTAATCAAAAATTTAATAGTATAGTAATTCCTGATAGTGTTACTTATATTGGTTTCTACTGTTTCAGTGGATGTTCATATCTTAATAGTATTACAATAGGTAATGGTATTACAAATATAGACCAGCAAGCATTTGTTAATTGTTCAAGACTTACAAGTCTCACAATTAATGCAACCACACCACCAACATTAGGTGCAAATGCATTGGTAGGCACAAATGCAAATCTTGTCATCTATGTTCCAGCAGAATCAGTTGAAGCATATAAGACAGCAACAAATTGGAGTGAATATGCCTCACGCATTCAAGCAATATCATAAGAATAAAAGATTAAAACAAAATAATATATGACAAAGATACTAAATCATATAAACACATATGCTGATTTAACGGCCTATAATAACGATAAGGAGAAGGATTATCCAAATGTGAGTTATCTGGTAGCAACCGATGAGGTTAAATGGGTAAAGGATGACCCAGACCATATTGTCTGTGTCTATGATGTAACGTCAACTGAAAGTGCAACAAAGTTGCTTAATACAAACGCAGGCATTTCATATCAAATCATTGATGGAGTTAAACAGCAAAGTGTTCAATCAAATTATACATTCGATACACTGGGAAAACATATTGTTAAGTATAAGTTTAATGGAACAAGTATTAAGTTTCAAACACTATTTTATATGTGTCCTAATCTTGTAAGTGCCGTTATACCAGAAACTATTACAAGTATAGAAGGTGTTATTTTTTCTTCTTGTACCAATTTGGCAAATGTGGTATTGCCGAAAACACTTACATTTATCGGTGACGGAGTTTTTGAATACTGTTCAAAATTAACAACAATATCAATACCAAACGGTGTCACTGAAATCAAAAATTGTTTTAATAATTCAGGTCTTACATATATTGACTTACCCAACAGTGTCACAACTCTTAATGGTACTTTTTATACTATCAATTCACTTAAAAGAGTGAACAGCAATGTTGACGGTGAGTGCAATATACCAAATAGTGTCACTACTATTGGTGCTAATACTTTTAGCCAATCTTATGGTCTTACAAGTATCAATATACCATATAGCGTTACCACTATCGGAAATGTTGCATTTTCTGGTAATAGAAATTTAAGACAGATTACAATCGGTAGTGGCATAACAAGCATCGGAAACCAAGCAACAGTCAATTCAACTAATATTCAGTCAATCACAATCAAGACAACTACACCACCGACAATCAGTGAATTAACCTGGCAAAGTACAACCTGTCCAATCTATGTACCAGCAGAATCAGTTGACGCATATAAGACTGCAACCAATTGGTCATCATATGCTGACAGAATACAAGCAATCCCAACTGAATAAAAATAAATTAAAAATAAAATATTAAAATTATATTAAAAATGACAGTAGATAAAAACAATTCAAAACATATTATCGCAGACGAAGGTAAGGTATTCAAAAGAAAATCAGATGGATTCATCTATGGAGAGGGAATATATCTTGGCTATACCTACTATATTGGTGGAAAGAAACTTGCAGAACCACATCTGGACGTGGTTGAGGATTTTGAAGAAATTGATGAGCCACAAGATGAAGAATAATAGACAAATATCATAAATCAATTTCTACATATTACATTTTTAACAAATGTGGCAATAAATTCGTTTTATTGCCATTTTTTGTTTTTAAT
>JAZNOH010000073.1:0-2351 GCA_045580715.1 Clostridia bacterium | reverse complement strand
ATGCATTATCATGGCTTGGATAAGGATATTATAAAGCAAATACCAGCACAACTAAAAAACCCTGTGATGATTTATGATTCAATTTCAGAGAATAATGAAAATGCTATATGTGTTGTGACAAATTTAAAAGATGATGACAATCTTCCCATAATAATATCAATAAGGGCCAACAGTACAGAAAGCAATAAATTTCTTGATGTGAGATTGGAAACAATAAAGGTTAATAAAAGCAATTTTGTTACAAGCATGTATGGGAAAGATAATTTTTATAACCATATTCAAGATGTTGCAGAAAAAGATGCAATATTATATGCAAATAAAAACAAAACCTCAAAGTTATTTTCTGATATTGGGCTCCAATTGCCCAAGCGATTAAATAACTTGAGGTTTGACACCATTATACACCAAAGTAGAAATGTTGTCAATACTAATAATATGCAAAATTCTGAAAAAAATTCCGAAGGCGATATGGACGAACTGTTCCAGGTGAAAGAAGAAAGGAATGAAGCTATTAGAAAGGCTGAATACTATAAAAGTCAGTTAAAGAGAACAAAGCCATTTACTCCAGATGAAAAATCAATAAAATCTCTTGTCAAGAAAATTGCTAAAGACTATGATGGAGGAAAAAATCTTGGAGCAGAGTTCAGAGAATTATACACTCTTATAAACAGATATATGTCATATGCAAGAGAAAAGACAGCAGATCCGATTATAGCAGCTGCAAATTGGGAGAGCGTGACCGATAAGGTCAAGGATTTGGGAATGGAGATTGTTAAAAATACGATTGTTCAGAATGATGAAGCATCAAGGAAATTTGACACAGTTAAGAAAATTATAAAAGGATATAACATCAGATTTCCTGAAGAATACAGAGGTGACTTTGACAGCGTGGGTGGTTCGATGGCTTTTCGAAGAAAGAATCTGAACAGAATAAACATAAGAAAAGAGGGAACTCCTATTGATGTGGTTTATGATGAGCTTAATCAGATGTTTGGAGATTTATTCCCTGATGAAATAACTCACCCTGTTGACCAACTGTTATATCTTGATGAATTTTTAGACAGAACAGGAGTAGTTTTTGAAAATCCATATAACAATGATTTAGATGATGCAGCAGAATATATGTCATCAGAAATCTTTGAGGGCCTTTTGAGTGTTGATGCTGCTAAGCCGACTGTGGTTGACAAGATGGCAGAGGATGCAGACAGAAGAGTTGAAGAAATTAGGCAGAAAAAACAAAAAGCGATAGACAGAATAACCGAACAGCATAAAAAGGCGCTTTTAGAAATTGAAAAATTGAAAACTGAAAGGTCTAAAGCCTGGAAAGAACGCAGCAGAGCAAAGAGTGAAGGACAACTTGATTTGCAATCAAGAAGAGAGTTAATGCGCTTGATGAATAAGGTTAAGAGGATGTTGAAAACCAGCAGGGCAAAAATCGAAATAGACAGCGACAAAAAACTACTATTAAATGAACTTGATTTAGAGTCTGTGAGATTAACAGGTAAAAAACTTGAAAATCTTGAAGATTTGAAAAAGTATTATGAAACAATGAAATCAAGAGCAAACTTTGTTAAAGATGTAGGAATTGAGAAAAAGTTGGAGGTTCTATCAAAAAAACATCTTGCAATTATGAGCACTGCAGAAAAGACAGAGTATTTGAGATTGAAACAAAGATTTGAAAGCTGTGAGAAGCTGTCTGAAGCAGAGCTTGAGAGACTTGCTGACCTTATGGTTGAGGCAGACAAGGAATTGAGTATGTCTGATATAAGAGACCTTATTCAATATTTCCAATACATAGAGCATCAGATAAGAACAGCTGACTATATGATTAATTCCGAAGATAAGAGAAATGTGTATATTCAGGGAGAGAATGTCATCGAGGACATAAGGAATAGTGGAGGTATTAAAAAATACGGTGTTGGGAATTTCATCAATCACTATCTTTCAGGAACTCTGTCTCCAATGAGATTTGTTCGAAGAATTACAGGCTGGTGTGACAGTACTTTGGAAAAGGCTTTTCAATCTTTGCAAAAAGGCGAAGTTAAAATGCAGGACTATCAAATGAGAGCAAACAGAGCATTTGACAAATGGGTTCTTAATGAAAAATTTATGTCAAGAATAAGCGGAAAAGATGCTGAGTTTGAAAAGTTCAGTGTTGCTCAATATGACAGACAGGGTGCATATATCGGAACAAAGGACATTGAAATCACGAGAGGTATGATGATTTCTTTATATCTTCACAATATGAATTACTCAAATCAAAGACATATGACATATGGTGGTGTTACAATTCCTGACAAGGTGCTTTATCAAAAAACTAAATTTGAAGAGGCATATAATTCCGGTACAGA
>JAZNOH010000072.1:0-1536 GCA_045580715.1 Clostridia bacterium | reverse complement strand
TGGTACCAGACTTTGCCACCTTGAAGATATGGCAAAAATGGTTGAAGAAATAACAGCAGAGTGTGTGAAGAGTAAACCTCACTACAAGATTGTAGGTTATTGTTTAACAGTTGGTACTTGGAGCAAACTCATTGGAAATGTTAGAATGATAAAAGAGCCTTTTGACTATTTGCTGGTCCACTCTATTGACAATGTTGGTCCAAATGAAGATGTTTTTAAGCGTTTTAAAGATGAAATAGAAAGTGATTGTGGTATAAAGGTTAAAGTTATATGCTAAAAATGGAGATTTGTGGATGTGATTTCACAAATCTCTTTTATTTTTGGTGTGTTTTGACAACAAATTTTATAGTGAAATTAGCGATAAAATTGCAAAAAAGAGGCGATTTTATCGCTTTTTTCAATTTGTGATGCATCCTCTTCTTCCCAAACGCATTTTAAGGTGTCTAAAACGACCCACAAGGCTGTTTTTGTGCTTAGCCTATAAAATTAGTCCTGACAACTTTAAAATCAATTTTTGACCACTTTTTGTCCATTGTAGAAAAATCGTGATGTCATAAAATCAAGTAAAAATGCGGGTTTGATGGCAATGCATCAAGAGTTTTGATGTTATAAAGTCAAGTGAATTCGACCAGATTGATGGCAATACATCAAGAGTTTGATGGTGTAATGTCAACAAAAATGAATTTTTTTTAAAAAAGGCCTTGGCAAAATGAAAAAAGCGCGGTAAGCTGTGACCATAATTTGATGTTATGCAATCAAAATGTCAAGTAAAGGAAGTGAATATATGGGGAAAGTAATTTGTATAGCCACTCAAAAAGGTGGGGTTGGTAAAACCTCTGTGACCTGTAATCTGGGAGCTGCTCTTACACTTGAAGGAAAATCTGTTTTACTTATAGACCTTGATGCACAATGCTCTCTCACAATGTCATTAGGGTTCAATCCAAATGATTTTGAAACATCTTCTGTTACTGCATTAGATACGCCAGATAAAAGTCCTATGTGTATATATGAAACAGACATAGAGGGATTGAGCATTATACCAGCAAGTCCTATGCTCTCTACTCTTGAAATGAACTTATATAACAAAAAAGAAAATAACACAAGACTTAAGAAGGCTTTGGAGAAAGCAAAGGAAATTTTTGATTATGTTCTCATAGATTGTAGTCCATCCCTATCTCTATCAACTATAAATGCTCTGATTGCCTCTGACTATGTTGTGATACCAGCAGAAACCAAGATTTCTTCCAGTTATAGTCTTTCTACATTTATCTCTACTGTAAACACTATTAAGGAAGTGATGAACAAAAACATTGAAATCTTGGGTGTGGTTGCTACTATGTATTATTGTCAGGCCAAAGAAGATAAAAGTGTATTGGAAGACCTACAAGATACTTTCGAGATTTTGGGTGTTATCAGAAGAACAACAGCAGTTTCCTCTGCTTTCAGTAGTGGAAAACCCTGTGTTCTAACCAGCAAAAGAAGTCTGGCAACACAAGAGTTTAAAGAAATTGCTAAAAAAATAATAAATAAAGTTGA
>JAZNOH010000071.1:0-5591 GCA_045580715.1 Clostridia bacterium | reverse complement strand
AAACGCCTCGCTGCATAAGTTCTGCCTGCCAATCGCACTACGCGCTCTTGGGGCATCACTTAAATTCCGCCATATCTGCAAATGTAATTAGTATAATAACATAATATTTATAGAATGTCAATGTTTTAAACATAAGAAATATTTATTGACCAAGCGTATTTTTTGTGGTAAAATTGTGAAAAGGAGATGTTTTATATGAATGTTAGTGATGCAATAAGAAACAGACGAAGTATAAGAAAATACATTGAATACAAAATACCAAATGAGGACATTCATAAAATTTTGGAAGCTGGAATGATGGCTCCAAGTGCTAAAAACACAAGACCATGGGAATTTGTTGTTTTAGAGAGTGATGGTGCTAAAAATAAAGCAGCTGAAATTCATCCATTTGCAAAACATTTGAAAGAGGCATCAATAGGAATTTTAGTATGTGCAAATATAGAAAATGAGCTTATAAAAGAGATGGGATATTATCCTCAGGATTGTGGTGCAGCAATTCAGAATATGCTTTTAGAGAGTCTTGAATTAGGATATGGAAGCTGTTGGTGTGGTTTGTATCCATCAGAAGAACGAGTTAAAGATTTTAAGAAAGAGTTTTCATTAGAAACCATTCCTGTCGCACTTATTGTTATCGGAAAAACAGAGGATAAACCAGATGCAAGGGGTTATTTTGAAGAGAGTAAAGTAAAATATTTATAAAAGATATAAAAGGCTTGTCGAATTTGACAAGCCTTTTTATTGCTTTGTGGGTGAGTGATTAAAATATTTTTTATAAGCACGATAGAATGCAGAATAATCGGAAAAACCATATTGAGAAAAGACCTTTGTTGGCATAACCCCCATTTCCACTAATTCCTTAACTTTTATGAGTCTTTTTGAGGTGATATAATTCCATACTGTAGTACCTGTTGATTTTTTGAAAACTCTGCATAATTGTGATTTACTCAAATAAAATTTTTTGCATATATCATCAAGAGATATTTGTTTATCAAGATTGTCCATTATATAACATATTATCTGGTTAATAAGAGTATCATCGTTATAAACTGTGTTAAAATCAGGAGAATTAAAAATATTTCTGATTTCATTCAAGATTGCAAATAAATTTGTTGCAACAAGAAGATCATCTTGTTGTGGGGAGTTTATCATATTATGAATTATCTGAAAAAAGAAATCATTTTCAAAATAATGTTTTCTTAACAAATTTTGTTTTCCAGGACTTCTGTTTTCTATTGGCTCAAGGAGTTTTTTTTCTTTGTCAATTTTTTGAACAAAATCCTTAGTAAAATGTATAACATATCTTTCATATGGCTCATCAGGGCTTATTTCAATGTGATGAGATTCAGTTGTGTCCATAATAAGAATATCACCTTTTTTTAAGTGGTAGTCGCTACCTTCAATGTGAAAAATACCTTTGCCAGAAACAAAATAACATATTTCACAATAATTTGTGTGAATATGTGTTTCAAAATCATTTGGATTTGGTTTTTCTACAAATGAGTGATAAAATTCAAAATCATTAGTGGATATCATAACGCATCACCTCATATATAGTTTAGCACAATATGATAATATTTGCAATATATTTATAAAATTTTAACAATTTAATTGTTATTATTTATATGATATAATATTTAAAAATAATTTAGGAGCGTGTTAAATTATGGAAGAAATGATAGCAAAATATGGTGTTGTGCCGGTAGTTGTGCTTAATGATGCGAAAGATGCCCAGCCTTTGGCAGATGCATTGTGTGAGGGTGGACTTTCTTGCGCGGAGGTAACATTCAGAACTGCTGCTGCTGAGGAGTCAATTCGTTTGATGGTAAAAGCTCATCCCGAAATGCTTGTTGGTGCAGGAACAATTTTAACAATTGATCAAGTTGACAGAGCTGTTGGAGCAGGTGCTAAATTTATTGTCAGCCCTGGTTTTGACCCTGAAATCGTTGATTATTGTTTATCAAAGAACATTCCTGTTTTCCCTGGTTGTGTAACTCCATCAGAGGTTGCTCAGGCAGTTAAGAGAGGATTGAAGGTTGTTAAGTTTTTCCCTGCAGAACAGGCTGGAGGACTTCCAATGATTAAGGCGATGGCGGCACCTTACAATATGGTTAAGTTTATGCCAACAGGTGGTATTAATGCAAAGAACATCAAGGATTATCTTGAGTGCAAGAATATTATATGTTGTGGTGGTAGCTGGATGGTTAAAGGTGATTTAATTTCTGCTGGAAAGTTTGATGAAATTATTGCTTTAACAAAAGAAGCTGTTGAAATAGTTAAAAATATTCGTGGATAAGGAGAAGAAATATGAATTTAAATATTAAAGATAAGAATGAATGTATGTATGATGCCGTTTCATTGGGAGAGGTTATGTTAAGACTTGACCCAGGCGAAGGCAGAATAAGAACTGCAAGAAGTTTCAGAGCATGGGAAGGCGGAGGCGAATATAATGTAATTCGTGGTCTTCATAAATGCTTTAAAATGGATACTGCTGTTTTGACAGCTTTTGCAGAAAATGAAGTTGGATATTTGATGGAAGACTTTATAGAACAAGGCGGTGTTGATACATCGTTGATTAAGTGGATGAAGACTGATGGTATTGGCAGAATTTGCAGAAACGGACTTAATTTCACAGAGCGTGGATTTGGTATCAGAGGTGCAGTAGGATGTTCTGACAGAGCAAATACTGCTATATCAAAGGCTACTCCTGATGATTTCGATTTTGAATATATTTTTGGTACATTAGGAGTTCGTTGGTTACATACAGGCGGAATTTATGCTGCTTTATCTGAACAGTCATGTAAGACTGTAATTGAAGCTGTTAAAACTGCTAAGAAGTATGGAACAATTGTTTCTTATGACTTAAATTACCGTCCATCAATGTGGAGTGCAATCGGTGGTCTTGAAAAGGCTCAGGAAGTTAATAAAGAAATTGCAAAATATGTTGATGTTATGATAGGTAACGAAGAAGATTTCACTGCTTGTCTTGGTTTGGAAATTGAGGGTAATGATGCAAATCTTAAAGAATTAAATCTTGATGGATACAAGAAGATGATTAATGAAGCAGCAAGACAGTATCCTAATTTCAAGGTTATTGCAACAACTCTAAGAGAAGTTAAGACTGCAACAGTTAACGACTGGAGTGCTATTTGCTGGGCAGACGGAACAGTTTATAAGGCAAAGGATTATAAAGGTCTTGAAATTATGGACAGAGTTGGTGGCGGAGATTCATTTGCATCAGGTCTTATCTATGGTTTGATGACAACTGGCGATGCGGAGTTAGCTGTTAACTATGGTGCAGCTCATGGTGCATTAGCAATGACAACTCCTGGTGACACAACAATGGCTAACAAAAAAGAAGTTGAAGCAATTATGGGCGGAGCAGGAGCAAGAGTTCAAAGATAGTTTTAAAAATTTAAAGGCTGTGCAAAAATGCACAGCCTTTTTAAGTAGTAGTTAATTATTCACCACACATACATGTTACGATAACGATGATAATCAATACCCAAAGAATCATATCAAAATCGAAACCACATCTGTTATTGCATCCACAGTCACCCATTAAAAAGTCCTCCTTTCTGATTTATTTTTGATATGCAATTTAATCCTTAAAGGAGGAATTTAAAATTGCCTTATCAAACAAAGTTATACAAAGACAACAGATTATGAGGATTATTAATATTACACATTCAAATTCGCCGATGCATATATTCATTTTAAGACCTCCTTAATGGCTGTTGTTAATATATACTATGAAGGATGATAAAATTTTGTAGCTTGTCTTGATATTTTATTATTTATGAGTTATAATATATAGGAGTAATGTATATTTTGGAGGGGAATATGGATAAAAAAAAGATTGAGAGGATTAGCGAACTTTCAAGAAAGCAGAGAAGTATTGGGTTAAGTGGTGAAGAATTAAAAGAACAAAAGCGGTTGAGAGAAGAATATTTGGAAAGCATAAGAACAAACTTTCGTTCTGTTTTAGATAATATTGAATTTACTGATAAAAAATAAGGGGAATTAAAATGTTAAAGTATATTTTATTTGGTATTATTGTTTTTTTGTGTTATGGTTATGGAAACCTTATAGGAACGAGCGCGCTTATAATTGCAATTTTATACACAGTATATTTAAATTATCCTGCATTTATCGCAATTAAAGGAAATAAGGAGATAAACAACAGAAATCTTGAATTAGGATATGAAAATTATAAGAAAGCATATAAAACCAACAGAGCATCAGCAGACATATGTCTTACATATGGAGTGTTAGCATTAAGATGTGGTAAACCTGATGAGGCTGTTACCACTTTCAATGGACTTATATTAAATCCAAAAATAAAGCTTAATATAAAAAATCAGGCAAAACAATATAGAACATTGGCATTTTATAAGCTTGGTCAGGTCGAGGATGCATTGGAAGAGGCAGAAGAAATTTTTGATAAGTATAAAAACACAACAAGCTATGGTTTAATTTGTTACCTAAAACTTGCCACAAACCAACCTATAGCTGATATTTTGCCTTTATGTAAAGAAGCGTATGAATATAATAGTGATGACAGAGATATTGTTGACAATCTTGCGTATGCATATATAAAGAATAATGAATATGAAAAAGCAAAAGAACTTGTTGATAAAATGTTAGAGGATTATCCTACATTTACTGAGGCATATTATCACGGAGCAATTGTTTATTCGAAGTTAGGGGACACAAAAAAAGCAAAAGAATTGCTTAATATGATTGAAGAAAATTGTACAAGCACTTATCTCACAACCGTTAGTGATGAAGATATAGATAATTTAAAAAACAGTCTATAATTTATTGAGGTATTATATGATAAAATTTAAATTAATTTCTGGTCTTTTGGGATATGAATTCTGCAAAGATTTCAGAAAAGAAATTTTTAAAGACGATTTAGAAGAAACAGATAAAAATGCAATACATATGTTTGGAAGTGAAAATGGAGAAGTCATCTGTTGTGCAAGACTATATAAAACTAATGATTACACATATTGTATAGATAAGGTTGCAGTTTTAGAAAAGGACAGAAAACAATATGTTGGTGACACGATGATAAGGACTCTTGAGGATAAAGCAGTTTCACTCGTTGGTGCAGTAATATGCACTGATGTACCGGAGAATGCGTGGGATTTTTTTGAACACGAAGGATATTCGCAAGTTGAAGATACATATGTTGAAAACGGAATAAATTATAAAAAAATGAAAAGAGATTTGACAAAAATCAGAGGATGTAGAGGAGGATGTCATAAATGAGTACACCTCTTGCAGACCGTATGCGACCATTATGTGTTGATGATGTTGTGGGACAAAAGCATTTGCTTGCTGAGGGAAAATTGTTGCGACGGGTTATTGAGTCGGGAGAAATTCCGAATATGATTTTTTATGGACCGAGCGGAGTTGGAAAAACAACTGTTGCAAATATTATTGCCTCAAAAACAGGTAAGACTTTGCATAGATTAAACGCAACTACCGCATCTGTTTCGGATATTAAAGATATAATTGCATCATTAGACGGATTTATGGAGCAAAATGGTGTTTTGTTGTATCTGGATGAAATTCAGCATTTCAAT
>JAZNOH010000070.1:0-18031 GCA_045580715.1 Clostridia bacterium | reverse complement strand
TATTTAAAAGCATACAAATTTATTAAAAAATAATATCATATAATGGGTAAAAAAAGGAGATTTGATATGAAAAAATTAACTGTTTGCGATATGCACTGCGACACCTTAACCAAGGCATTTGACCAAAAGAAATCATTGTTTTCAAATAACCTTAATGTAAATCTCAAAAAGCTCAACCGATATTACTCATATACACAGTTTTTTGCAGTGTTTATTTCTCCCCAATATTATAAAAATCCTAAAAAAAGATGTTTTGATGTAATAAATTATGTGTACAATCAAATACATAAAAACAATAAAAAGATAACTATATGCAAAAATCTTGATGATATTAATAAGGCTAAGAGTGACAATAAAATCTCAGCCCTTTTATCGATTGAGGGCGGAGAAGCAATAAAAGAGCTTGATGATTTGGAAATCTTTTATAATTTGGGAATCAGAATGTTAACTCTCACCTGGAATTTTGACAACCATATTGCAGGCGCAAATGGGAGTGATATTGGACTTTCTGCATTTGGTAAAAGTGTTATAAACAAAATGAATGACTTAGGAATTATTATAGACCTTTCCCACTCGAGCACAAAAGCATTTTTCGATGTTTTAGAAATTACAGATAAACCAGTTGTATTAAGTCACTCAAATTCTTACACAATTTGTCCGCATCAAAGAAATATAACGGACGAACAATTCAAAGCCCTTAAGCAAAACAACGGTTGCGTCGGAATTAATTTTTATCCTGATTTTTTAACCAATTCAAAAAAAGCCAAAATCTCCGATATTGTTGCTCATATTGAATACTTTTTGTCATTAGGTGGAGAAGATAATATAAGCATCGGCTCTGATTTCGATGGAATAGACTATAGTGCAACAGGTATTAACTCCTCAAAGGATGTTTACAAGATTTTTAATTTACTATCCCGAAAAGGAATTTCCGATGAAGTAATCGAAAAAATTGCATATAAAAACATATATCGGATTATTGGTATTTGTTTATAGTTTTGAATTTTTTGAATAATTTTAATAAAGTTCTTGCATTTTTTGGTAAAATGTTATATTATATTATAGATATATTTATTTATAATGCAATTTAAATTTATTTTTCATTCAAAATTAACGGAGGTTTAGTTATGTTATCAATGAAGGCAAAGGGCATAAGTCCCTCACCAACTCTTGCAATAGATGCAAAATTTAAGGAAATGAAAGCAAACGGAGAGGATGTTGTTGGTTTCGGCTGCGGCGAACCTGACTTTGATACTCCACAGCATATTAAAGACGCTGCAATAGAAGCTATAAATAAGGGTATGACAAAATATACTCCCGCAGCAGGAACACTTGATTTAAGAAATGCAGTTGCAAAAAAATTTAAAGACGAAAATGGTCTTATATATGCCCCTACAGATATTGTCATTTCAAATGGTGCTAAGCATTCACTTGTAAATGCATTTATGGCAATATTAAATCCTGGTGACGAGGTTATTATTCCTGCACCATTCTGGGTAAGCTATCCTGAAATGGTTAAAATTGCAGACGGAGTTCCTGTTATTTTGAACACTTTAGAAGAAAACGATTTCAAAGCAACTGTTGAAGATTTTGAAAAGGCGCTTTCGAAAAATACAAAGGCTATCATTATAAACAGTCCTTCAAACCCTACAGGAATGATATACACCACTGAGGAATTAAAGGCTATTGCAGATTTTGCAGTTCGTCATAATATATATGTGATTTCCGATGAAATTTATGAACATTTAATCTACGAGGGAAAACACACAAGTATCGCTTCATTTAACGAAGAAATCAAAGCATTGACAATAGTAATTAATGGTGTTTCAAAAACATATGCAATGACAGGTTGGAGAATTGGTTATGCTGCCGCTGCCCCTGAAATTGCAAAGATTATGGCAAATGTTCAGTCACACGCTTCATCAAACCCTAACTCTATTGCTCAGGCTGCTACTGTTGCTGCCTTGGCAGGCGGTATGGAAGAGGTTGAAATGATGAAAAAACATTTCGTTGAAAGACGAGATTATATGATTGAAACAATAAACTCAATTAACGGAGTTTCCTGCAAGAAACCTAATGGTGCATTCTATATTATGATGAGTATAAAAGGTCTCATCGGTAAGGAGCTTTACGGAAAAGTAATCAATAATGCAGACGATTTTGCAAATATATTCCTTGATAAAGCAAAGGTTGCAGTTGTTCCTGGAACTGGTTTCGGGGCACCGGAATATGTTCGTTGGTCATATGCAACAAGTATGGAAAATAACAAAGAGGGATTAGAAAGACTTAAAAAGCTCATAAATAATGAATATTAAAATAAAAATATGCTACACAATGTGTAGCATATTTTTATTTTAAAGTAATTTATAAAACTCTATCCGAATATTATGTAAAGTAACACACAGGAGGGGTTTTATGAAAATCAAAGGTTATATCTTAAACAGCAAAAATTACATATTTCAAAAAACACTATTAATGTTATTGATTTATATTACAGGAATTTCGGCAGGTGCAATATATTGCACTTTTATTGCATCTCAATTTGATGATTCACTATACACTTATCTCTTGAATTTCTTTGGGAAAATTAAAGACGAGCTTCCGTATCTTGACACCTTCAAAAGCTCAATTTTTAAAAATATACGATTATTCCTTATTCTGTTTGTTTCCTCATACTTTCGTTTGGGTTCTGTTTCCATAATAGCAACTGTAGGTATAAGAGGTTTTGTTGTAGGATTTTCTTCAGGAATTTTTGTTAAATATTACAGCATTAAAGGGCTTTTGTTATCCCTTTCCTCACTTTTTTCAAGTCTTTTATTCTTACCTTGCTTTCTCTTCTTTGCTTCAGCATCATTTATAATGTGTTCAGACAGAAAAATGTCTGATAATATACAAAAGCGAAGATATGTTCTATTGGCAATTTGCACTCTTACCATATTTTGTGCAAGCTCCCTCATAGATTCCTATATAACCACAACATTTATGAAACTTATATCTCCCTTTTTTACAAATTAATAGATTATTACCCAAAAATTTATCTATTTTTACATAAAAATATTCTTTCCTACATCTGTACAAACAAAAATTGTTGTGCTATAATTAAAAGGCACTGCTTTGAAAGTTTACATAATATCACTTATATCTTATTAGGAGGTATTTATGCTTAAATATGTTGATGCCTTTGCATTCTTCATGGATAACACAAGGCATAAATCGTCAAATACAATACAATCGTATAAACGCGATGTTTCACAATACATAAAATATTTAAATTTAAACGGTATTACGGATATTTCAAAAACTACACAAAAAACTGTGGCATCTTATCTCGACACTTTAAAAACTCAGGGAAAAGCCTCATCAACAGTATCACGAACTCTGGCATCTCTAAAGTCTTTTTATATGTTCATTTCAGAGGAAAATTCTCAAATCACAAACCCAACAAAAAATCTTGAAGCTCCACATGTTGAAAAAAAGCTTCCAAAGATTTTGTCAACAAGTGATGTAGATAGACTTTTAGAGCAACCCTCTCAAAAAGAGCCAAAGGGTATCAGAGATAAGGCTATGCTTGAGTTGTTATATGCAACAGGAATAAGGGTTTCTGAGCTTATTTCACTAAAAGTAAGCGATATTAATTTGTCAATAGGATTTATCAAATGTCACACAGACAAAAAAGAAAGATATATCCCAGTCGGAAATATTGCAAAGTCTGCTTTAAAAAAGTACATAAACGATGCAAGACCTATTTTAGCGCCAAATGATAACGAGGATATTCTATTTGTTAATTGCAATGGTTCTTCTCTTTCAAGACAAGGCTTTTGGAAAATTATTAAGCAATATTCCGAACAAGCAGAAATCTCTGCTGATATAACCCCACATACCATAAGACATTCATTTGCAGCACATCTTTTGGAAAATGGTGCTGATTTGAAGTCCATTCAGGAAATGCTGGGACATTCTGATATATCATCTACACAAGTTTATTCACATCTTGTTAAAAGCAAAATAAAGGATGTTTATGCACGCTCTCATCCAAGAGCATAAATTAAAGGCTGTTGTTTTAAACAACAGCCTTTTTAGATTATATCAGCTAAGCCTTTTTGATAACTCATCAAGCGACCTTTGTGCAATCATTCTATATCTTTCCTCTTTTTTTGCCCGAACTCTTTGGGAAAGTCCCTCAATTATTCCAAAGTTTGCACTCATCGGTTGAAGCTTATCAATACTACCTGATGAAATATAAAGCGCCAATGCACCTATACAATTTTTCTGTGATGGTTCAAAAAGCTCTTCACCATTTATCATTCTTGCCATGTTAAATCCTGCCATCAAGCCTGATGATGCAGATTCCACATACCCTTCAACACCTGTTATCTGCCCTGCAAAAAACACCTTTTGATGCTCCTTCATACGATAAAATCTGTCAAGGATTTTAGGACCTTGTATATATGTGTTTCTGTGCATAACACCATATCTTACAAACTCAGCATTTTCTAACCCAGGTATCATAGAGAAAACTCTCTTTTGTTCTCCCCATTTGAGATTAGTTTGAAATCCCACCATATTATAAAGAGTTCCCTCTTTATTGTCCTGTCTTAGTTGGACAACTGCATAACTGTCGTCCCTGCCAGTTTTCGGATTTTTAAGACCAACAGGCTTTAATGGGCCGAATAAAAGTGTTTCAAACCCTCTTTTTGCCATAACCTCAACAGGCATACATCCCTCAAATACCTTTTGATTTTCAAATGACTTTAAAGGCGCAGTTTCTGCATTTATAAGTTCATTATAAAATGCCTCATATTCCTCTTTAGTCATAGGACAGTTTATATAATCTGCAGTTCCCCTGTCATATCTGGCAGCATAAAACACCTTATCAAAATCAATGCTATCCTTTTCGATAACAGGTGCTGCAGCATCGTAAAAATACATATTCTCGCTACCTGTTAGCCTCAATATTTCCTCAGATAATGCATCAGAGGTTAGAGGACCTGTTGCAATTATGGTATGTTCATCGACATCAATGGTGGTTACTTCATCATTCACAACATTTATCAAAGGTTCGTTTTTGATTTTATCAGTTATGAACTCGGAAAAAATATCCCTGTCAACTGCCAAAGCTCCCCCTGCGGGAACACTTGATATGTCTGCTGCCTGCATCATTAAGGAATCAAACAACCTCATTTCTTCCTTCAAAAGTCCACAGGCATTTTCAATTCTTGATGCCTTTAGTGAATTAGAGCATACAAGCTCAGCAAAATAGTTCTTTTGATGCGCAGGAGAAAATTTCTTTGGTTTCATTTCATATAAGTCAACCGAAATTCCTGCTCTTGCTAATTGCCATGCAGCCTCACAGCCAGCTAAACCTGCACCAATTACCTTAACCTTCATTTTCTGTCACATCCTTCTTGGGTTTGGATTGAGAGTATCCACACCCCTCAACCGAACACATCCATTTAGGATTTTTTCCTTTCGTTTCAATCAATATCCCGCCGCAATCAGGACAATTCTTGTCTTTAACAGGCTTATACCACAAGATAAAGTCACATTTAGGTGCGTTCTCGCAAGCGTAATAAAGCTTACCCTTTCTTGACTTTTTTTTCAAAATCTCTCCATTACACTTCGGACAATCAACACCAGTACCCTCTCTTATTGCCATTGTGTTCCTACATTCAGGATATCCTGGGCACGCCAAAAATTTTCCGAACTTACTTAATTTATACACCATTTTTCTGCCACATTTGTCGCAGACTATGTCGGATTCCTCATCCTTTATTTTTATCTTTTCAACATTCTTTATTGCTTCTTCAAGGCTTTTGTCAAACGGAGGATAAAATTCTTTTAAAATATTTACCCAATTCTTCTTTCCATCCTCAACCTCATCAAGACTATTCTCCATTTCAGCTGTAAACTCAACATCCACTATATCAGAGAAATTATTTTTCATAATATCAGTTGTCACAAAACCAAGCTCTGTTGGAATTAGCTGTTTTTTGTTTCTAACAACATATCCCCTTGCAAGAATTGTTGATATAGTAGGTGCATAGGTACTTGGTCTTCCAATTCCATTTTGCTCAAGCTCGTGAACAAGACTCGCCTCTGTAAATCTTGCAGGAGGCTGGGTAAAATGCTGTTCTCCACTGATATTTTTCAAAGTTAACTCCATACCCTTTGAAAGCTTAGGCAATGCCTTGTTCTTTTCCTTCAGAGTATCGCTTCCCTCAGTATAAACTGCCATAAAACCCTTGAATTTAAGTGTTGAGCCATTTGCCTTGAATATATGGCTATTAACACTAATTATTGCATTCTCATTTTCATATACTGCTGCTGACATTTGTGAAGCAACAAATCTTTCCCATATTAATTTATAAAGCTTATATTGGTCGTTTGACAGCTTACCCTTTACAGAATCAGGTGTTATGAACACATTTGTTGGTCTTATTGCCTCGTGAGCATCCTGAGCGCCTTTCTTTGTTTTATATTGCTTTGGAGATAAATATTCCTTATCATATTTAGAAGAAATATACTCTATAGCTTCGGCTTGTGCTTCTTTTGAAATTCGCAAGGAATCAGTTCTCATATATGTTATAAGACCGACTGTACCATACTTACCTCCAACATTCACACCTTCATAAAGACCTTGGGCAACCTGCATTGTTTTAGCAGTTGCAAAGTTTATCTTTCTTGATGCATCCTGTTGGAGTGTACTTGTTGTGAAAGGCGGAGGCGGATTTTTTGTTATGTTTCCTTTCTTAATTCCGTCTACTTTAAATACTGCATTCTCAACATCTTTAAGAATTTTGTCTGCATCATCCTTAGTTAATTCTATTTCTTTCTTATCGTCCTTACCAAAATATTTTGCAACAAATTGTTTTTTATCAGCATTTGATAATTCAGCTTCAACTGTCCAATACTCTCTTGGAACAAAGTCCATTATTTCTTCTTCTTTATCGCAAATCAACTTTGTTGCAACAGATTGAACTCTCCCTGCACTAAGTCCCTTTTTAACCTTTTCCCAAAGAATAGGACTGATTTTATAGCCAACAATTCTATCAAGTATTCTTCTTGCTTGCTGAGCATTAACCAAATCAGTATCAATACTTCTTGGCTCTTTTATAGCCATTTTTACTGCATTTTTTGTTATTTCATTAAATGTAACTCTGCATTTTGAATTTATATCGATATTCAAAGCATTTGCAAGATGCCAGCTGATTGCTTCTCCCTCTCGGTCAGGGTCAGTTGCAAGATAAACTGCTGATGATGCTTTTGCTTCCTTCTTTAGTTGAGCAAGCAAATCCCCCTTTCCTCTTATTGTTATATATTTAGGGGCAAAATCATTATCAACATCAACTCCAAGCTGACTTTTAGGTAAGTCTATTATGTGACCTACAGATGCCATTACCTTATAATCGCTACCCACATATTTTTTAATTGTTTCAGCTTTTGAGGGTGACTCAACTATCAAAAGTTTTTTGTTTTTAGCCATTTATTTTCTCCTTATCTTTATTTTCTAAGCAATATAAAAATTACCCGGCAGTTTTTTAACTGTCCCTTTCATTTCCATCATTGCAAGAGTTGCACCTATTTTTGCAGGCGGAAGCTCTGTTTTTCTTATTAACTCATCAACGCTTATTTTTTCATTTTCCAAAATCAATTCCATAAGCACTTTTTCGGTTTCATTTAAACTCTTGTATTTTTCATCATTTATAGACACCTTTATTTTCTCTATAAACCTTGAAACACCTTTTTTAACTGTATCAGGAACACCTATCTCACTTCTCAGTTCTTTCGGTTTAAACTTTTCAATTTCACTTTTATATATTTCTATTATTTCATTGGAATGTGTCACACAAACTGCACCATTTTTAATCAAGTTGTTATTCCCCTCACTATCCAAATCAAAGATACCGGCAGGAACACAATAGACAGTTTTCGAATATGAATTTGCATAATCAGCTGTTATTAGAGCACCACTCTTTTTAGGTGCCTGCGTTACCAAAACACATTCACTGAGTCCTGCAATAATCCTGTTCCTTTGAGGGAAATTTGATGATAATGGTTTTGTTCCCGGAGGATATTCGGATACAACTACACCATATCGCTCTATGAGTTTCCTCAACTCACGGTTCTTCTTTGGATAATCACGATCAATTCCACACCCAAGAACTGCGATTGTTTTTCCTCCAGCTTTTATGGCTGACGAGGCTGCAACTGCATCAACTCCTCTTGCAAGACCACTAACCACACAAAATCCTGCCCTTGCAAGCTCAAATGACATTTTTCTTGTCACTGTATCACCATAATCATTTATCTCTCTTGTACCGACGATACCAATACAAAACATATCATCAGTTAATTTTAAGTTTCCCTTTAGATATAATACATATGGCGGGGGAAATATATTTTTAAGACATTGCGGATATTCTTCCGAATCATATGTCACTATATATCCACCACATTCTTTAGTTCTGGATATCACCTGTTGTGCGACTGATGTATCCTTATTGCACAACTCCTTTATATCTGATTGATTTATAAGGTCTATATCACTAAAATCATCATAACCTGCTTGATATATTTCCTCAATACCACCTAATTTATCTAAAAGTGAATATGTTTTTTCCGGAGTCATTCCCTTTAATGTTGTTAACCATACCCATTTTAATATATTATCATTCATTAAATGATGACTCATAAAAGTTTTACCTGTCTTTCTACCTATTATATGCAATTTATTTTATACCTTTATACATTACTATAAAAAAATAGAAATGTCAATGCTTTTTTTTGAAATTAATAAAAAAGAGGCAGTAAAAATAAATATTTTTACTGCCTCTTAAATATTATTCATCACCATAAAGAATTTTATCTAATTCTTCCTGGGTTCCACCAAAATATTCGTATGCCTTATACAGCTGATTATCAACCATAACTTCTGTTTGGGCAAATGCATTTTCAATTTGCACCATAGTTATCGTATCCAGAATTCCTGTCGGCTCAAATCCTTTTTTTATTTGGAACTCCAATACCGAGGCTTCAAGGTCATCTGTAAATTTATCGTCTATGCTGGTTATGTAATATCCCATAATGTCAAGTCTTTCCTTTATAACCCTGATATTCTCGCTGACATCTCCAATCTCTGTTTTCTCTTTATAGTTAATCAATGGATATTTTGAAACATCTATCACATCAGTTGTATTTAAAACATAGTCATCAGGCTCTATTCCCTTTTTGTTTATTTCTTTTCCATTCCTTGTCACATATCGTCCTGTTGTAATCTTAAAGCTATCAAATCCCTTGAGACTGTATACATCCTGTATCACAGCCTTACCATATGTTGTATCTCCGATAACTCTTCCTACTTCGGAATCCTGTAGCGCAGATGCCAAAACCTCTGATGCACTTGCGGTATTTCCATTAACCAGAACTGCAAACTTATACTTGGGGTTTGCAAGGTCTGAAAAGTATGTTTCATTCTTTTCGCTTTGTCTAAACATTGTTTTAACAATAATTCCTTTTGGAACAATCATTTTTGCTATTTCAACAGCCGTATCAAGATACCCTCCAGGATTACCTCTTAAATCAAGAATAATGTTTGTAATGTTCTTATCATCAAGAATTTTTAAAACTTCCCTAAATTCCTCGTCAGTTTTTTCTGCAAAATTAATTATTGAAATATAAGCAGTTTTATCATCAAGAATAATGTGACTGACTGTCTTATCATTAACAGGTGTTCTTCTCATTGTGTATGTAATTTCCTGCCCATCCCTCAAAACTGTAATTTCGACATAGGTGTTAAGTTCTCCTACAACTGCTGATTGAACCTGGTCAATTGTCTGTCCCTTTATATCCTTCCCATTAACTTTCACTATCAAATCGCCTGCCATAATACCTGCAGAATACGCGCTTCCGTCCTCAAGGACTGTTGTTATTTCAATATAATCTCCATTTTTTTGAATTATAACACCAATTCCGTAAAAGGTTTTATTTATATTATTAAAAAACTGTCTGTATTCTTCCTCTGTATAGTATTCGCTATACTCATCAAGAGACGAAAATCCGTTCTTTAGAATTTCACCCATTGCCTCGGGATTTTCTTTCAAATACTCTTTTATAGCATTACTTAAAATTTCTTCCTTTGTTATAGTATCATCAATATATAATTCAGACGCAAACCCAAACAGCTTATCCATATATTCATACTCAAAAACAATATCTTTCTCTTTTGCAAAGACATTTGTAGATATTATAAGAGTAATCAAAACAAAAGAAATCACTCTTTTAAACATATTAAAAATCCCTTCTTTCTTCAGTTTTTACCTCTATTCTAAGCACATGATAATTCTCTTCATTATTTATAGTTACACTATAAATAATTTCAAGTTTTCCACCCATAACATTTAGACTATTTTTTATTTTCTGAGTTGATAAAATGACAGGAAATTTGCCATAAGGTGTATGATATAAAAACTCTGTGGCTTCTCCTGCTTTATAGTACATTTTTGATGAAAAATCTCCTGTTCTGTTAACACTTGCTCCATTCTCTGAAACCTTTACAACGACAGAACAATTCGCCATCCCAAGCTCTTCTTTTTCATCATATAATATGTAGTAGGAACCATTTTTAAAATAAAATGCTCCCTCTGTAATAAACTCTGTTTTTTCAGCTTCATCAGAGTTTATAATACTTGTTATTGTTATTGTTGCATTAATTTTTTTCAAAATGTACCTTCCTCATTTAACTCTTTTTAATCCCAATTCAATCAATTCGTCCAACAAAACATCATATTTCTTTCCCACCGCTTCCCAAAGCTTTGGATACATACTTATGCTTGTAAATCCAGGCAAAGTGTTTATTTCATTAAGAACAACTGAATTATCCTTATATTTCACAAAAAAATCAACTCTTGAAAGTCCCTGACCGTCAAGTGCTATAAATGCTTTTTTTGCATATTCTCTTATTTCTTCAATTTTATCATTTCCTATTTCTGCTGGGATCTGCAGTTTTGTTGTTCCCGTTTTATATTTTGCATCAAAATCGTAAAACTCAACCTCAGGTATTATTTCTCCCACAGTTGATGCAAATACATTTTCATTTCCTAAAACTGAACATTCTACCTCGTGACCGTCAATGTTTTCCTCAACAAGTATTTTTCTACCGAATTTTGATGCGTTTTCAAGTGATAGAATTAGTTCATCCCTATTTTTTGCCTTACCAACTCCAACAGAAGAGCCAGTTGATGCAGGCTTAACAAAGCACGGATATCCTAATTTATCCTCAACTTTTTTAACTACTGCATCCATATTTTTCATATCTTCTGCAGTCACAACGACCCAATCTGCCTGTGGAATTCCTGCAGATTGAAAAACAAGTTTGGAAAAAGCCTTATCCATACCATTAGCAGACGATAAAACTCCCATTCCCACATACTTTATTCCTGACATTTCCAATAAACCTTGTATTGTTCCATCTTCCCCATATTCACCGTGTAAAACAGGGAACACAATATCAAGCTTTATCTTTTTATATTTTTCTTCTTCAAATACGATTATAGACTTATCCTTAGAACTTGGTGAAATTATTGCTTTCTTAAGGTGCTTTTTATCCTTTATCCATTCGCCATTTTCAATCTTGTCATATTTTCCGCTATATAAAAACCATTCACCTTTTTTTGTTATACCGATTGTGCTTATTTTATATTTGTCAGCATTAAGATTTCTTAATACTGATGCAGCTGAAAGACAAGAAACGCTGTGTTCAGGAGATTGACCTCCAAAAATTACACATAGTCTTATTTTTGACATATACATCAAGTCCTTTCAATTCTATCTGTTATTCTTTCTTCTTAAAATCTCTAACACATTCTCAAAATACTCCGGTATTTCCGATGTGAATTGCATTGGTTCAAAAGTTTTAGGGTGGTCAAATCCAAGTGTTTTCGCGTGCAAAAGCTGACCCTCTAAATTAAATTTTTCCTTTTTTATACCATAAACCTTGTCTCCGACAATGCTATGTCCTATATGTGCCATATGAACTCTTATCTGATGTGTTCTGCCTGTTTCCAGAATACACTCCAATAATGTATATTCTCCGAAATTCTCTAACACCTTATAGTGAGTTACAGCATTTCTTCCACCCATAACAACAGCCATTTTTTTTCGGTCCTTTGGATGCCTTGCAATTGGTGCATCAACAGTACCATTTTCTCTTACTCTTCCGTTTACCAACGCCCAGTATGACCTTAATGCCTTTTTACTTTTAATCTGTTCGGATAATCCAATATGTGACTGGTTATCCTTAGCAACAACAAGCAATCCACTTGTTTCCTTATCAATTCGATGGACTATACCGGGACGCACCACTCCATTTATCGCCGACAGGCTATCTTTACAATGGAATAATAAAGCATTGACGAGTGTGCCTGTGTAATTACCGGCTGCAGGATGAACTACCATTCCCTGAGGCTTATTTATGACCAGCAAAGAATCATCCTCATAAATAATATCAAGTTGAATATCCTCTGCGCAAACCTCCTGCATCTGTGGTTCAGGTAACTCTATTTCTACAATTTCTCCACCCTTGATTTTATAGTTTTTTAATACTTTTTTTCCATTACATACGATTAACCCATCTTTTGATAAGGTGGCTACATATGAACGGGAAATATCCTCTGTGTTATCACTGATGAATTTATCAATTCTATCCCCAACATTCTCCTCATTCGGAATTAAAACTATTTTTTCCATTTGAGTTTTATCTCTCCTGCTCCTCGTTATTCTTTGTTTTATCAAAAAATAACACATATATTATAATCATAGCAGCACCAAAGGTTATTGCTATATCCGCAATATTAATAACAGGGAAATCAATAAATATCATTTCAATAAAGTCAACAACATATCCTCTAAAAATTCTGTCAATGACATTACCTATCGCACCTGAAAGCATTAATGCTAATGATATATTTAAAAGCTTATTCTTTGGCCTATACTTAATCATAAATAAAATAACTCCGACACAAAACAGAACTGAAATAATGCTCAAAATCACAATTCCATAGTTTTTATCGGAAAGAAAGCTAAATGCTGCTCCTGTATTCTTTACATAAACAAAATCTATTACCTTAGGAATAACAGAAACAGAATCCCGCATCCCTATATTATTCACTATCCAATATTTTGATAATTGGTCAACAGCTATAATTAAAACAACAATAAGTGACCATAAAAACATTTCTCATTTTCCTTCCGTAATCTAATAAATTCTTCACACAAATATATAGGCGGCGAAGCCTGTCATACGAATAGACAAAGTCGCCGCCAAATGTAATCTTAATCAGCCGCCAATTTGGCAGCCCTCTCCAAAAATCCTATATGCTGTTTCATATAGTTCATTCATATGCTCATTTGAAAGAGTGCTTATTCCCTTTAGCTCATAAGTTCTGTTAAGACCTGCATATTTATCCTCGCCCATTCTGTGATAAGGTAGCAAATGCAGATGCTTTACTCCAAGCTTCTTTGCAAAATCAGCAATCTGAGAAATTTCCTCCTTAGTGTCATTAAAGGTAGGAATAACAGGTACTCTGATTGTCAAATTAGCACCACTTTTTGCAATCTTCCTTGCATTTTCCAATACAAGCTGATTTGATTGATTGCAAAACTGTTTATGCTTTGCATCATTCATATGCTTGATATCCATAAGTACATAGTCTAAATATTCTAAATATTTTTCTACCGTTTCATATGGAGCAAAGCCTGTTGTTTCAATGGCAGTTGTTATTCCAATTTCCTTTGCTGCTCTCAACAAAGCCACTGCAAATTCAGGTTGGAGAAGAGATTCTCCTCCTGATAAGGTAATACCACCACCTGAACGCTTATAGTACGGCATATCCTTGACAATCTCTTTCATTATTTCAGCAACAGTCACATCACGGCCAACAACCTTTTCTTTCCCACCGAATGTCATTCTCTCAATTTTATACTCCTGAGATTCAGGGTTACAGCACCATTTACATCTGAATGCACAACCCTTTAAGAAAATAATTGTTCTTATACCGGGACCATCGTGAATGGAATATTTTTGTATATCAAATATACGCCCTTTTGTATTCATATATTCCTGCATAACTGGATTTCCCTCTCAAAAATTATCTGTTAAATGCTTGCTCTGTTCTATTGATTATATCATCCTGCAATGACTTTGATAATGTTGTGAACAAAGCGCTATAGCCTGCAACTCTTACAACAAGATTCTTGTAGTTCTCAGGATTTTTCTGAGCATCCAGCAATGTTTCCTTGCTTACAACATTAAATTGCATATGCATACCCTTCTGGTCAAAGAATGCTCTTATATATGAAGTGAAATTAGACAAGCCTGCAACTCCTGACAATGCAGATGGATGGAACTTTTGGTTATACAAGGTTCCGTTTGAAGCAATACCATGGTCAAGCTTTGCAACAGAGTTAGCAGCTGAAGTAGGTCCGCATACATCACTTCCTGAGCATGGGCCAACACCGTCTGCAACAGGAGTATTTGCTAATCTTCCATCAGGTGTTGCACCTGTTTGCTGTCCTAAAGGAACATTTGCAGAAACAGGGTATAATCCTGCGTGGAATCTTCCGCCTCTTGGGTTTTTATACTTTTCAACTTCTTTTGTATAAACATATGCAATATCTCTTGCAAATTCGTCTATCTCAGGCACATCATTTCCATACTTTGGCAATGAACGGATTTTTTCAAGCAATTCGTCATATTTCTTTTTATCTTCTTTTGAGCAAACTCCATCGATAAACATTTTATAAATGTCCTCAATTTGTTTCTCAGTAACATTTTTGCCCTTAGACATAAGGTCTGCCACAACCTGACTTGTTGCTTTTTGTGCCTCAGCAGGTGTTAAGCCCTTACCATAGTTATCAGCCAAAGCCTTTTTGAATTCTCCGATTGTTAAGTATTTTTCATCATAAACAAGAGTCTTGACTGCACTCAATGCATCAGTCATATTTGCAATACCAAAGCCCTGAGGACCTGTGAAATTATAAACAGCTCCACCCTCTTGAATTGTCTTGCCTCGTTTTATTGTGTCTGCAATCATACTTGATTGGAATGGCAACGGACATCTTTTAGCATGAGCAAAATCAATAGCATTATTTGAGTTAACCATCAACTCAATGTTATATTTCATCTGCTTTTTATATGCATCATAGAATTCCTCAAAGGTCTTCATATCTTCAACATTTCCTGTCTTGATACTAATTTGTTCACCCTTATCAACACCATTTGAGAATACCAATTCCAATGGTCTGCACATATTGAAGAATGCAGAATCGTGCCAACCATCTGTCTTTCCGCCTACCTGAGGCTCAACACATCCGATTATGTTATAATTTCTTGCATCCTCTAATTTAACACCTCTGCTCATAAGTGCAGGGATAATAACTTCGTCATTATAATATGCCGGCAAGCCTATACCTGTTCTTGTCAATTCTGCACACTTTAACATAAATTCCTCAGGTGTTCCATTCCATATTCTTACTGAGAATGACGGACCTGGAAGCTGAGTGTGCATAGAAGCCTGAATACACATATATGACAAATCATTTGTTGCATCTCTTCCATCAGAGGTTTGTCCTCCTGCACAAAGGTTTTGGAACATACTATATCCTGCAAAGCCCTCTGCTGATGCAGCATCTCTTACCTTACTCAAGTCATTTAATTTTACCCATACACAATCTATCAACTCCTGAGCAAACTCTCTTGTGATTATGCCCTCATCAATATCCTTTTTGTAGTATGGATACATATACTGGTCAAATCTTCCAGGAGAGATTGAGTGACCGCTTGACTCAATCTGAATAAGCATCTGAATAAACCAGAATGACTGACAAGCCTGCATAAATGTTTTAGCAGGATTTTCAGGAACCAATGCGCAGTTTTCTGCTATTTGTAAAAGTTCCTTCTTTCTTGTTGCATCCTTACAATCTTTAGCCATATTATACGCAAGCTCTGCATATCTGCGTGCATAATATATCGCTGCATTACTTGTAATAATAACAGCCTTTAAGTATTCGCTCTTTGTCGGATAATCAGCATCGTAAATATTAATTGAATTAAGTTCTGCCTCTGCCTCTTCAATAAGTCCCTTATATCCAATTCTTAAAATCTTACCATAATCCACAGTTATGTGACCGATTCCGTTATAGAAATAGTTTCCAGGAGTAAAAATATTATGTTCAATAGCTGTTCTTGCCTCATCAGTCATATATGAGCTTGCAAGCTCTGAAGATGTTTTACCTTTCCAATAAGGGAAAATATCTCTTAATATTTTTTTGTTTTCCTCAGAAATATAGAATGGGTCTGCAGCTCTTTTGTCTATGGTGTCAAGCTCAGATAATATCCATTCAAATGAATATTCAGGGAATAGGTGACAGCTTCTTGGTCTCTTTGTTGCACTTCCAACAATTAACTCTTCATCTCTGATTGTTATTGGAAGATTTTCCAAAATGTGTGCAAACGCAAGTGCACGCCTTCTTACTATTGGTTGTCCTTCTGTTTGTTTATAGCTCTCGGTTAAAAGCTCTGCTCTTTCAGTTTCAATTTGAGGCATTTGTGCATACAAATTCTCAATGAGCCTATTAATTCTTGGGGACATTTTGATATCCGGAGTTTCAAATTCAGCCATTTTTCGTATTCTCCTTTTCATTTAAATTCTATAAAAATTTTTTAATTTTTGTTAATATCACGCCATACTTTTTCATGGCACAAATCTACAGATATATTATATCACATCAAATTATTTTTTTCAATACCAAAATAACTATTTTTTTATTTTTTTACCAACAAAAAAAGCCACACATCTGTGTGGCTTTTTTCATCATTGAACACTTAAAAGATTTTTAAAAATTCCTTCTTTTTGCGAAAGCTCATCATAGCTTCCCTGTTGAACAATTTCACCCTTATTAAATACCAAAATTCTGTCAACATTTTTTATTGTTGATAGCCTGTGTGCAACAATCAACACAGTGTGAGATTTCATTAATTCCTCCATTGCTTGCTGGATATGTCTCTCGGATATATTATCAAGCGCCGAGGTTGCCTCATCAAAAATAAGAATATCAGGCTCTCCCAAAACAGCTCTTGCAATTGCAATCCTCTGTTTCTGACCTCCGGATAAGCCAAGGGCACCATCACCAACAATGGTATTCCACCCATTTTCAAGCTCATTCACAAATTCGTGAACATGCGCAATTTCCATAGCTTTTATAATCTCCTGATTAGTTGCATTCGGACGCGCTATCTTAACATTATCCCAAATTGTACCAACAAAAATAAATGGGTTCTGAGGAACAATTCCAAAAGTAACTCTCAAGTCATGGGTTTTATACTTCCTTATATCCTGACCATGGACTCTTATTTCTCCAGCATCTAAATCATAAAGACGCATCAAAAGTTTTGTGAATGTGCTCTTTCCGCTTCCGCTTTCCCCAACAAGCGCAACACTCTCATTATAGTTTATATCACAACTAAACTTTTCAAAAACTTTCTTATTGTCATACCCAAAATTAACATTTTCAAACGAAATGCATGGAATATTCTTATTTCTTGCTCTTTCTCTTTCAATTTTTATGTCTCTTTGATAACCTTCTTTAACCTCAGGTGTTTCTGTTTCTTCATCGAGAATTTCTTTTATTTTATGCAATCCTGCTTCTGCGCTTGTCTTTTGAATACCAAGAGCCATCCACTGCAGAAAAATCGCCAATATGCTTCCCATACTTGATAAAAACGCATATAACACACCTATTGACAAGCCTCTGTATATACACGCTATAGCCCCTACGAAATAAACAACTGCAGTGCCAACAAATTGCGTAAATTCAGGTCCGATAGCAGCAGTGTATTGTCTTAGAGTTGCCTTAATTCCTTTTTCGTACATACTTGAAATATAGTATCTGAAGGTTTTGAACTGGTCTTGCTCAATCGAATAAAGCTTTACTGATTCCATTCCCTGAAGAGAATCATTAAGATATTGGCTCGCCT
>JAZNOH010000069.1:0-3161 GCA_045580715.1 Clostridia bacterium | reverse complement strand
AATAAGGGCAGAAAAGGTACAAAAGAAAGCAAAAAATGCAGGCTTTGACTGGGAAAATATTGATGGCGCAATGGATAAGGTTTATGAAGAACTTGATGAATTAAAATCAGCAAGTCAGGAAACAGTCAGTGAAGAGTTTGGCGACCTTTTATTCAGTGTTGTGAATGTTGGAAGATTTTTAAATGTCGACCCTGAAATTTCTTTAAATGATGCTACAAATAAGTTTATAGACAGATTTATCAAAATGGAGAAATTATCAGAGGAAAAGGGAAGAAAGCTTGACGAATTATCATTGGGTGAACTTGACGATTTATGGAATGAGATAAAAAAATGATTGGATTGCAGTTATATTTTTAGTATAACTGCAATTTTTGTTGATTTTTTGGAATTTTTTTTATAAAAACAGTTGATATTATTGCTATAAAAAGGTATAATAGAATAATAAAATGCTGAGTTTGTGTTCATTTGCAGATTCGAATAAATTTGAACGGAGAAGATACGATGGATAATATGAAATTAGCACAGCTATTGTTTCCACACATAACAAAGAGCTGTGATGAATATGAAAAGGAATATCCAAGAAGAAATCTTAAAGATGGTGCAAGAGTGACAAGATTTGCTCCAAGTCCAACAGGCTTTCTACATATTGGAGGTCTTTTTGCTGCGTTTGTTTCTGAAAGGGCAGCTCACACAACCGACGGAGTTTTCTTTTTGAGAATTGAAGATACTGATAAAAAGAGAGAAGTTGAGAATGGAATAACAGGTATTGTTAAAGGAATTCAGGACTTTGGTATTAAAATTGATGAGGGAATGATGTCAGAAATTGACTCTGTTGGTGAATATGGACCATATATCCAAAGCCAAAGAGCAACTATATACCAGACATATTGTAAAGCGTTAGTTGAAAAAGGATTAGCATATCCATGCTTCTGTACCCCTGAGGAGTTAAGTGAGGTAAGAGAAAAGCAGGAAGCAAATAAAGAAAATCCTGGATATTACGGAAAATATGCAAAGTGCAGAGATTTGACTTTTGAAGAAATTGAAAAGAGAATTGCAGATAAAATTCCTTATGTTATAAGATTAAAATCTCCTGGAGATGAAACTAAAAGAATAACCTTTAATGATGGAATTAAAGGTGAGATTGAAATGCCAGAAAATATTTTGGATGTTGTTCTATTAAAGACGGATGGTATTCCAACATATCACTTTGCTCATGCGATTGATGACCACTTAATGAGAACAAATTATGTTATAAGAGGAGATGAATGGATTGCATCTGCTCCTATTCACTTGCAATTATTTGAGGTGTTAGGTTTTGATGCACCAAACTATGCGCATATTTCACCAATTATGAAAGAGGATGAAGAATCAGGTGGAAAGAGAAAGCTTTCTAAAAGAAAGGACCCTGAGGCAGCAGTAAGCTACTATCACGAGGTGGGATATCCAAACGCAGCAGTTTTAGAATATCTTTATACAATAGCTAACTCCAACTATGAGCAGTGGAGAATGGAAAATCCTGATGCTTCCATGGATGAATATAAATTTGATTTCTCACATATGAGTAAATCCGGTGCATTATTTGATTTAATGAAACTTACTGACATGAGTAAGACCTATATTTCAAAACTTTCAGCTGATGAAGTGTTTGAAAGAGTTTTAAAATGGGCAGAAGAATATAACAAGGATTTTGCAAAGCTTCTTTCAAATGATACAGAATATGCAAAAAGAATATTCGGTATTGAAAGAGGAAATGAAAAGCCAAGAAAAGACATTGCAAAATGGGAGGACACTCCTCATTACACAAAGTATTTTTACGAAAGACCAACAGAATATGAATTTGCAGAAAATCTTTCAAATAAAGATATGATTGAAATATTAGAAAAATATAAAGAGGTATATGACCATAATGATATTGCTGACGATTGGTTTCCAAAGGTTCGCGATATGAGTGAGGAATTAGGATATGCAAAAGCTCCAAAGCTTTACAAGAAAAATCCTGAATTGTTCCGAGGTCATGTCGGAGATGTATCTACAGTTATAAGAGTGGCTGCAACAGGCAGAAAAAATACCCCTGATTTATATCAAATTCTTCAGGTTTTGGGAGAAAAAGAGGTTATGGAAAGATTTGATATTGCAATCAAGAAATTAGAGGAGGAAGCATAAATGGCAGAAGAATTTGTAAGCACAAATTTTATACATGAAGCAATCAATAAGGATTTAGAGGACAAGGTTTATAATAAAGTTCAAACAAGATTTCCTCCTGAACCTAATGGATATTTGCATATCGGTCATGCGAAGGCAATTTGTATAGATTTCGGTACAGCTATTAAATATAATGGCGAGTGTAACTTAAGACTCGATGACACCAATCCAACTAAAGAAGATGTTGAATATGTTGATGCTATAAAGGAAGATATTGAGTGGCTTGGTTTTAAATGGAATAAGATTTTATATGCATCAGATTATTTTGATGATATTTACGAATGTGCAGTTAAATTAATTAAAATGGGAAAAGCGTTTGTTGATGATTTGACTGCTGATGAAATAAGAGAATACAGAGGAACATTGACTGAGCCTGGAAAAGAAAGTCCTTATAAAAATAGAAGTATAGAAGAAAATCTTGATTTATTTGAAAGAATGACAAAGGGCGAATTTGGAAATGGTGAAAAGGTTTTAAGAGCTAAAATTGATATGGCATCTCCTAATTTGAATATGCGTGACCCTGTAATTTATAGAATTCTGCACGCAACACATCACAGAACAGGAGATAAATGGTGTGTATATCCAATGTATGACTTTGCACATCCTATCTCCGATACAATAGAGGGAGTTACACATTCATTATGTTCATTAGAGTTTGAAGACCACAGACCACTTTATGACTGGTTTTTAAAGGAGCTTGGTTTTAGCCAACCATCAAGACAAATAGAATTTGCAAGAATGAACTTAAACTATACTTTGACAAGTAAGAGAAAGTGTTTAAAGCTTGTTAATGATGGAATAGTTTCAGGGTGGAACGACCCAAGAATGGGAACTCTTTGTGGTATGAGAAGAAGAGGCTATACTGCTGAAGCTATCAGAGATTTCTGCGACAGAATAGGTGTTGCTAAAGCAAATAGTGTTATTGAGTTTAGCTTGTTGGAGGCTTGTGTTCGTGAGGA
>JAZNOH010000068.1:0-7449 GCA_045580715.1 Clostridia bacterium | reverse complement strand
ATAGGGAAGCAGGCAATAAGGCTTGCGTACTTCGTACTGTGGGTTGTACGAAGACAACATTCTAAAGTTTGGTGAACATTCTTATTTATAAGAAAGGTAGCAGTTCGAGTCTGCTTGGAATGACAATATTTTAATATAGGTGGTGTATCTATTGAAGAAATTTATTCAAAGAACACTTGTTCTCGCTACATTAATGGCGACACTGGTAACAGGCGTAGCTCAGGCTGCAGTAGAGAAACCTGTATCTTTTCTACAGTATGATAGTGAGTGGGGTTCAGAGTCTTATTCTCTCTACTCAGGCTACTCTCAGACAATAGCAAGTAGTGGTTGTGGTCCAACTTCTGCTGCTATGGTAGTAAACTATTATGCCGATGCGAGTGTAAAACCCGATGAGATGTGTGAATATTCTCTTGATAATGGGTATAGAACAAGTAGCGAAGGCACAGCGTGGGGCTTTTTTGAGTCCGTAGCTAAAGAGTATGATTTAGATTTTATGCAAACTTCTTCTTCTTCTGAAGCTTTGAAGTGGATGGAATCTAAAGAAGACCCTTTAATTGTATGTTCTATGGGTCCTGGTAATTGGACTAGTGCAGGTCATTTCATATTATTATGGGATGTAAAAGATGGGGTTGCTTATATAAATGACCCTGCAAGTGAGTCAAAGTCTCGTACTGAAAACTCTTTTAAGTATATGGCTTCACAGTGTAAGCAATATTTTTGTTTTGATAAAACTCGTGAGGTAAAAGTATCTGAAAAAGAAATTGAAAAGTCTATTGAAGAAGCTTCAACTATTCATGAAACTTATAATTATTCAATAACTTTTGGTGTTCAAGATGCTTTAACTCGTATTGAAAATTCAAAACAAATTGCTTCTTTGACATCTTTTGATTCAATGTCTGCATGTTTAGATGGAGCAACATTAAGTATTACAGATGACACAATGTCAAAGTTGGAGAAACAAGAAAAAAAGGTGGATAATTTTAAAATTACTCCTGCAAAAGTTATTGACTTTCTCGGACTTGTGTGATATAATATAGTATGTAATCAAAATTAAGGTTGCGAGTTATCGTGATTTTAATTTTGTAAAAAACTGAATAGTTTGATTATGCACATTAGTACCTCGGTGAAAATATAGTTGACAACTATACCGAGACAAGTGGTAAATCGAGTATGATTATTGAAGGATACTTTGGTAGGATTGCTTTGGTCTAAGAGTGATTTTAGTCCTGTAGACTTGAAGAAAAAGAGTCAAAGGTAACACTTGGTGCGATATGTAAGGTAATCAAAGGTAACAAGGTGGTTGGCAACCGTAATAGACGCTCCTGTGGAGAATAATCCTCTCCCTACTATATCTGTGGAAGGGTATAGCAAAGGGGAAATTCCAATAAGGTTGTGTGCAGTGATGTTGGAGAAATCTGACTATAACAAATGCCTTGGGTTCGAGTAGCGTAATGCTGCAGATTTAGATTATTATAATGATTTAATGGATAGTGAATTAATCCAACAAATAAAGTATAAAAATTTATTTCTGAATGTTGCGTGAAAGTGATGGGTTAAAGAGTCCCATACAGTATATTGGAAAAAGATTGTATTATTTTTAATACTTGCTTTTTCTGGGGCAAGAAGTCATGTGTCGACGGGCGTATGGCTCAGACTTGTCTCGCTGGTGACTGAGATGATGATGGTTGCTTTACTATGTCGTAAGTCGAAGGGCTACTGTTGTGTATAATCAAGCTATTCAGTTAATTACATAATTTGCTCAGATGCGGTTGGTTATGGGTGTTACTACCAATCGAAAACAAAGGTAACTTGTAATGAAATAGTGTGAAAGTATAGTCTGTAACAGAATAACACCAATAGTATGTTACAGCAAGTTATCATAGGTATCTAATTGTTGCATGTTATATGCGGAGCCCTTATAATGCGGGGCTTAAAAACAGCAGAGAAACTGCTGGTGGGCTTTTGTAGATATCCTTTAATAAAGTGGTGGTATCTGGGGGATAAAATGGATAAGTTTAAGTTTATTGATTTGTTCTCTGGTATAGGTGGGTTTCATCAAGCCATGAAAAGTCTTGGTGGGGAGTGTGTATTTGCTTCTGAAATAGACCCTTCTTGTATAGAGACTTACAGGAAAAATTATGGTATTGATGCGAATACTAATGTTCGTGAAGTAAAGGCAGAAGATATTCCAAAGCATGATGTATTATGTGGTGGGTTTCCATGCCAAGCTTTCTCGAAAGCAGGTAATCGTTTAGGTATGAGTGATACTCGTGGAACTTTATTCTTTGAAATAGAGCGAATATTGAAGTATCATAAAACCAAGTACATAATTTTAGAAAATGTAAGAAATTTGGTATCTCATGATAATGGGAATACTTGGAAAGTAATTCAAAAAACTTTAACGAATTTAGGTTATCGTTTAACTTTGAAACCACTTTTGTTGAGTCCTCATAATTTTGGTGTTCCTCAATTGAGGGAAAGGGTAGTAATACTTGGGGTTTATGACCCTGCTAATGTTAATGAGGAATTACGAATTGAGTTCGGAGACTTGAGAAGTAAAGAACAAAATTCGATATACTCTATTATAGAAGATTGTCCTGTAGATGCAAAGTATTCTTTATCTGATAAAGAATTAAAAATATTGCAAATATGGGATGACTTTTATAAGGGTATTGAGGATAAAGTGATAGGATTTCCTGTATGGGTAGATTCTTTTAAAAATGAGTTATCTTCTGATTTACCTGCATGGAAGGTAGCAATTATTAAAAAGAATAAAGACTTATATATGCGAAATAAAGCATTTATCGATGAATGGTTAAGTAATAACTCCAATTTGTCTGAGTTCACCCCTACTCAAAGAAAACTTGAGTGGCAAGCGGGTGCTTCTATAACTTCGATATGGGAGGGTGTTATTCAGTTTAGACCTTCTGGAATAAGAGTGAAATCTCCTACTACTTTTCCATCGCTTGTGGCTATGGTTCAGGTACCTATTATAGGTAAATTAAAGAGAAGGCTTACTGTAAGGGAAGCTGCAAGGCTTCAAAGTTTTCCTGATTCTTTTATACCTGATTCTAATGATTATCAAGCGTATAAACAGTTTGGAAATGCGGTCAATGTGGAAGTAATGAAACAGGCAGCTGAAAAACTGTTTACATACAAATAGGCGTCCTTGTGGCGTCATATACTGCGGGGTAGAGCAGTTTGGTAGCTCGTCAGCCTCATAAGCTGAAGGTCAGTGGTTCAAATCCACTCCCCGCACCCAACACTTTTAAGTGTATTTGCTCCGAAAGTGTATCTTCTAGTCTTGAAGAGATACATGAAAAAGAAATTAGACAAAGTATGAAATAGTGTGAAAGAAATGTTTGTAACCGAAGTCAAGAAGTAGTAGGGTTGCAACTTTGTCCGAGTTGTTTTCTTTCTGCCAATATTGGGCGCCTTTAGGGCATAGAGGGCTTTCTTTGTTAACGACTCTATATTTATATAGCAGGGTGATGCAGTGGTCAGCAATCTTGGCTCATAACCAAGAAGTCAGTGGTTCAAATCCACTCCCTGCAACCAAACGAATTAACCCCAAAAATAGGATAAATGTGTGCGTGCAGGTTAATTTGTTACTTGTAATTTCGATTCTTTGTCGTATGATAAGGGGACGCAGAGGTGGGGATTTTTACACGCAATTAACCATCCAGAAACTTGGTATATGGTCGTTCCAAGTCGAATTACTCTTTTGAATAACTTAGGGGGCTACTATTATGAAACCTGGTTTAACTTCGACAGGAATAAAGTTTCTTCTTGAGCGTGGTCATTCCTTAAAAGTAACTATAAAAAATAGTGCTATGGGATGTACTGATGTTCAGGATTTATGCTTTGAAAATGGTTATGTAATTCTTTATAAAAAGGGTGATAACTATTGCATAGATAATCCTGCAGAATGTGAAAATGTTCTTTGTGTAGATGATTGGGATTATGTATGGGAAATTCTTGAAGATGTTATTGAGGCTTCAGGGTTAGCTTGTGATGAGCCTATGTATGATGTAGATGAAGAGACTGAAGAACTCTTGGAAAAGTTGTTTTTAAAGTCTGTATGTTCTAATATTGCTTGTGGCTCTCAAAGGTGTGATAGAAGTCATGAATGGATGGAAGGCTGTAAAAGATATAAAGAATTTAAGCAGTCTGTCTTGAAAAAGGCTTCAGAAATAGTAGAATCTTAAGGGTATTCTTCGTTACAATAGAGGTAGTGTAATTTATGGTAACCACGAAGGGTGGTGAGAGTATGGTTACAGAAGTATTGTTGAAGGATACATCCGCTATTACTCGCTTAAATAATGTAGCGTGTGAAGAGGGTATGGATATTACAGTAAGTAAGGGTAGTATTATTGTAGATGCGAGAAGTATCTTAGCTCTCTTTGCATTGATGGGTAGTAAAGTTACTTTAACTGCTCCAGATAATGCAAATCCTGCTGATTTTATGCGTGCAGTAAAGCGTATGAATCTTTAACCAACTTACTTTGTCTTACCTTTATAGACAAAGCAAGTCAACTCTATTAGGGTTGAATATGCTTGTGTTTATGCAAAAATAAGCACACCCATATTTGCTGGTGTGGCTCAATGGCAGAGCAGCTGACTTGTAATCAGCAGGTTGTAGGTTCGACTCCTATCACCAGCTCCATAAAAGTTCTTTGAACAAACTGTTTGTGTCTGCCCTCAGATATATCAAACATGGTATTTTAGTTATCTTATAATGATTAGTAGCGGCGAGCGAAAGTTGTTGAGGATTAGAGAATACCAAAAAGATAATATCACGAGGAATTCTGCGGATGAACTCGTGCATATTAGATTATAGGGTAACATAATATTTATTGTCTATTATGCATTATATTTTGTTATTTCTATAAGCAAGGCTGATGTTGAATCAGTACGATATGCTTGGAATAGATATTATTCTGGGCTTATCTATGCGGGTGTAGCTCAATTGGCAGAGTGCCACCTTGCCAAGGTGGATGTTGCGAGTTCAAACCTCGTCACCCGCTCCATTCTATACTTATGTATAGATAGGTCTTGCATCATCGTCTAATGAAACAAGGCCTTGTCGTATGACAGTTTAATCCGAAAAGGATACTTTATGCTGTGTTTAGCATAAAGCAGTTAATTGGTTGTAACAGCAAGAAGCATTAAATGGAGACTTAACCTTGAGGGGTAAAGTGGGTACCCGAAGGCCAAGGGATAAAATACGCCACTCCCTGTCGATGATGAATAATAAAGATAGGGGATAGCAGGTCAAATGCCAATTAACTTTTAAATTAAATAAGGAGGATTTGAATGAATAAGTATAAATTGGGTAATATTATCAAGAAAAATTTGCTTAAATCTTTCAAAAACTCTGAAATTCGTAAGATGAAATTTTCTTTTGCTTATTTTAATGAATTATGTAATACTTATCCTATTGCTGAGTTCGTATTTGACCATTATTGTTGTCGTGGTGAAGATACTTGTTGCTGGCAAGATGAGGAAAGATGTTGGATGAGTGGTCCTCATACAACTGCAAAGAGTATAAATAGAAGGATTTATAAGGCTTTGAAAAAGTCTTTAAAACATGATTCTAAATATGATATTTGTAAAAGAAATGTTTTTGTTGCAGAAGATGATAACTGTGTAGTTTTCAGTATTCCATTAAGGGATATCTGTAAGGAAGATATAGTTGTTGTATTTGATAAAACTTGCTCTATTGAAGAGTATGGTAGATAAAAGTTTTGGTTGAGAGTCTATACGACTTAAAGTAAATCCTATTTTTATCCAAGCACTCAAATGGTCTTATAGTCACAATTACTTCGGTATGGAGGGCTATGTAGATTAAAGGTAAAGTGATTTGTCGAAGAGGATATGACAAGGTAGCTCGTAAAACTTTCAAGGGGGAACTCCAAATATGCATAGTGTATTTGGTTTAAGGTGTATTGGTGCTGTACACTCGCTCTGGTAGTAAAGTTTCCAAAACAATTAAGACGTGGTGTCGTTGACCACGTGGGTAGTGTAGTGCCAAATAGTGATAAGGCGAGAAAACAAGAGTGTTGATGCATCACACTTGGTAACTCTTAGTAGGAGGATGACCTCTCCTATCTATGGGGTAGGCCTCATAGAAAACAATGAGGACGTACTGGTTCGTGTAAGAGCGTAAATCTAATCAATGGGGGTTTAAGCCTTGATGCCCTCCAAACTACACTTAAAGGCAATCATTGATGTTTTATATTAGTCGTTGAGATAGTTCGCTTTGTCGAGTAGTGACTGTGGAGGCTCTTTAGTGGTTATTGCTTTGCCACTCTCGAATAGGTTTTATACTGAAAAAGAAAAGCAATATTTGGTTCGGTAGTTCAGTTGGTTAGAATGCCAGCCTGTCACGCTGGAGGTCGTGGGTTCGAGCCCCATCCGAATCGCCAATAGGATAAGGCGGTTGTCCTTAAAAACCACCCAACCTGATGACAAGATAATGCAGAAATGCAAAAAGGCTTTGGTCATCTGTATGCAGGGGCTGAGAGCATTCTCCCCCTGCGTATTTTATTTTAGTGGGAGTTTGAATTTGTATGCTGAAAAAGTTGGTATTGTTTGGTATGTTGTTAATTCTATTATGTGTTGGTTGTTCTTGTAAATCAAATGTGAATGATGATGTATCTACTTTTGAAGTTACAGAAAATGTTCAAACTTCTGAATCTAAACAGTATATAATTCCTGTTCTTTTGTATCATAATCTTGAGGACCCAGTGAGTGGTCATATAACTACTAATATAACTCCTGATTTATTTAAGGAGCACATGTTAGGTTTAAAAGAGCGTGGGTATACTACAATTTTGGTAAGCGATTATTATAAGTACATAAATGGTGAATTAAGTTTACCTGAAAATCCTATAATTATAACTATTGATGATGGGTATTTGAGTAATTATGAAGATGCTTATCCTATATTAAAAGAGTTAGGTATGTGTGCTACTATTTTTGTTGTTACTTCTACTGTGGGTGAAGAATCAAGTGGTGGTAAGGTAAATACATCTCATTTTACTTGGGAGCAGGCAAAAGAGATGCAAGATAGTGGTATTATAGATATTCAATCTCATTCTTTTAGTCATAAGAATATGTCTAAAATATCTGATGATGACTTATTAGAAGAGTTAACTTTATCGAAGGATACTTTAGTTGAAAATCTTTCAAAAGATGTTTTAATTTTTGCTTATCCTTATGGTGGGTATAATGAAAAAACTCTTGAGAAGGTTATAGAAGTTGGTTATGATATGCAAGTATTAGTAACTAATGTGGAAAGTAATTTAAAATATTTGGCTGTAAATTCTGAAAATGGTCTTGAGAAGTTTTCTCGCTTAACTGTAAGTGGTGATATGTCTGTTCAAGATTTATATGATATGATAGATGCTTCTGTATCTAATGTCAAATTAAATAGTTGAGGGGTAA
>JAZNOH010000067.1:0-2244 GCA_045580715.1 Clostridia bacterium | reverse complement strand
AAAGTTAAGGGTGATTAGTTTATGGCATTAATGAATAGGGAGTCTGTTATTCAGACTCCCTCTGAAAAGAAGAATTTGAATAGCAAGGAAGTAAGAAAGCGTAAGCAGATTACTTTGTGGGATAATTTCTTTGGTGAATTTTTAGGTAATGAAGTTTCAAATGTTGAACTTCAAGAAGTGTGTGATAAAGTGAGAATGGGTACAGTAGGTGCAATGAAATGAAAGTATTGTTAGTTGTGGATTTACAACCTGAGTTTAAGGATAAAGAGGGGCAGTATGAAAGAATACTGCAGTTTGTTAAAGATGCAAAAAATGGGGACTATGACTATGTTATTGGTACTCAGTGCTTAAATAGTGTAGATAGTCCTTTTGTAAAATATAATAATTGGTTAGATTGTTTGGATGGGTGTGAACCTCTTGAATATGAGCCTGATTTGAAGTTGGAGAAAACAACTTATGGTTTATCTTCTTATGGGGTATTGCCAATTGATAATGAATATGATATAATTGGTTTTAATACAGATGCTTGTGTATTAAAAATTGCTATGGATATGTTCGATAGAAATTATAATATAAGGGTATTAACTGATTATTGTTTCTCGTCAAGTGGTTCTGCACAACATAGTTCTGGTGTTAAGTTGTTAAAGCATTTAATGAGTGATGCTGTAATTTAAAACTAGGAGTGATAATAATGGCTAGTATATTTCCTGATGATTTTGATTATTCTCAAATAGACTCTATGTTAAAGGGAAATGATATTGATTATGATGAATATGTTAAGAAGTTAGATAAAAACTTAATGGATAATTTTAAGTTATTGAAATCAGGGGTACTTCCGAAGAAGTATATAAATGGTCGTCTTTTTAAGATAATAAAGCCTGGTTTGTCGCAGGAAATAGGTAAGCCTTTTTGGCGTGATGTTTATATAGGTGCTTTTGGTTTTCCATTGTTTGCTGAAAATTGGGTAAAGCCTTTGGCTCGTTGGATTGGAAATAGACCTTGTTTAGAGATAATGGCGGGAAGTGGTTATTTCTCTTATGCTTTGAGTAAATATGGTTGTAATGTAAGAGCAACTGATAATTATTCTTGGAAAGAAAGTTTTTCTTTGATGAATAAGTATATTCCTGTTGAAAATCTCGATTGCCTTGAGGCTATTAAGAAGTATGGTAAAGATGTAAAATTTATTATTTGTTCTTGGCCTTATATGGATAATAAAGCAAATGAGTGTTTATTGTTAATGCGAAAAGTAAATCCTAAATGTCGTATGATATATGTAGGTGAAGATATGAGTGGTTGTACTGCAAATAATGCCTTTTTCAATAATCTTGAGGAGTGTTATGTAAAAGGTTTTGATGATGCAGTTAGTGAGTACAGAAGATGGGATAGTATTCATGACAGTATTCGATTAATAAAATAAGGTGGTTAGGTTATGAATTTGGCGGAATTAAAACAAGTTGTAGATACAATGATTGGCTATGTAGATAATCCTGAAGAAATAACTGTTTATATAACTACCAGTGAACCAAGTGTGGGTAGTAGGTCAAAGACTGGTGTTCGTGGTGTGCATTTGGGTTTTGATTGGGAAATGGGGCAATGTCGTATTGAACCAGAAGAGTTTTTGTTGAAGGATGTAGAAAAGGAGAGAATAGTAAATGAATTTAGGAATAAATGAAACAATTCGTAGTTATAAAATTGGAGAAAAGACTATTCATGTTTTGTGGGGAGATATTACTAAACTTGAAGTAGATGCTATTGTTAATGCAGCTAATTCCACTTTACTTGGTGGTGGTGGTGTAGATGGTGCTATTCATCGAAAAGCTGGTAGAGAACTTTTAGAGGAGTGTAAGACTCTTTGTGGTTGTGGAACTGGTGATGCAAAAGTAACAAAAGGTTATAATTTACCAGTCAAGCATATAATTCATACAGTGGGTCCTATATGGGATGATAGTGCTGATAATGTTGTAAAGGATTTTAAATCTGGTCAACTTTCATCTTGTTATGAAAAGTGTCTTGTAATTGCAAATAATTTGAATTTATCTTCTATTGCTTTTCCTTGTATAAGTACTGGTATTTATCATTTTCCGAAGGAAGATGCTTGTAAAATAGCAATAAAATCTGTGTGTGATAATATTGGTAATATTTCTGATGTAGTCTTTTGTTGCTATGAGTCAACAGATTATACTCTTTACTGCAGAACTTTAGATTCGTTTTAAGGCTCCAAAATGGCTTGTAAGGGGTTTAATT
>JAZNOH010000066.1:0-6067 GCA_045580715.1 Clostridia bacterium | reverse complement strand
CGGGATGTCATTCTGGAGTCCAGAGAGTCCAAAGTTATACACTCTCGAGGTAACCTGTGAGGGTTCAACCTTGTCACGAGTATTCGGTGTTAAAAAGCTTGTTCCTGATAACTCTCACCTAAAACTTAACAATAAGCCTTATTTCTTAAGAGGTATTTGTGAGCATTGCTATTATCCTGAAACTGTTCATCCAAATCATGATATAGTATTTTACAGAAATGTTATCAAAAAGGTGAAAAGTCTTGGATTTAACTTTATTCGTTTCCATACCTATGTTCCTGAGGAGGAATATATGCAGGCTGCAGATGAATTGGGAATGTTAGTTCAGGTTGAAGCTCCAAACAATTCATCAGTAGAACATTGGGAGGAAATTGTTAAGATTTGCCGCAGACATACTTGTGTTGCGATATATTGTTGGGGAAATGAAAATCCTATTTATGATGCTGAAGTGGAGCATTTATCAAAGTTGGCAAAAATTGTTCATGAAGAAACAGATTTGTTGTTCTCACCAATGAGTGCATTACCACAGGCAGAGTATAACTTTATTCATCCTGAAACTGAGGCAACAACAATGGAGCCATTCCCACACCATGAGCCAAGAATGAAAGCTCTTGGGGAATTTTCCGACCTTTATAACAGTTATGCATGGGGAAAATTAAGCTATAGATCAGTAGCTCAGGCAGACCCTGAATTAATTGATACATGGAATGTGGTTTATAATAAGCCAAGACTGAGTCACGAAATTTGTATTAATGGTACATACACAGACCTTAGCATAAAAGACAGATATAAGGGTACCAGAATTGGTAAAACAGAGATGTTCTCATCGATAGAAAAACATCTTGAAGATAAGGGACTTTTGGAAAAAGCACCTATGTATTTTAATAATTCGTCCCAGTGGCAGAGAAGAGTTCGTAAATACTGCTTTGAAGCTACAAGAAGATGTGAGCATATGGCAGGCTTTGATTTCTTGGGCCCTATTGACACACATTGGCACACCTTTGGCTATGATGTTGGTATGATGAATGAATTCTATGAACTAAAGCCTGGAGAAACAGTCAGAAATGTGTTGATGTATAACTCAGAGTCAGTTCTTCTTTCAGATGTTATGAGAAAAACAAACTATAAGAGTGGGGAAGAACATACATTTGGAATATATACCTCCTACTATGGGAAAGAAGAGATTGATTGTGCGACTCTTTCTTTATACCTTATGGCAGATGGCAAGGTTTTTGCAAAAGAAAAGATTGATGTCAAGAACATCAAGAACGGAAAAGTTTCAAAGCTTTATGACTGGTGCGTGAATATGCCTTGTGTAGAAAAACCTTTAGCATTAAAACTATATGTAACATTAGACGGTGATGAGCTATTTTGTGAAAATGAATGGGAACTATATGTATTCCCAGAGGTTGAGGCTGTAGAAACCAAGGGACTTATAGTTTCTGATGGAATGACTAAGGAAGAGCTAAAGAAGCTGTTAGCCAAGGGAGAAAATATAGTTATTTTTGGAACAGAGCCTTTTGCAAGTCTTCCTACAACCTTTGATATTTCGATTGCAGGAAGAACAACAGGAAATCTTGCGACTGTTATTTCTGACCATCCGATTATGAGAGATTTTCCTCACGAAGGTTTTTGTGGTTGGCAGTTTAATCAGCTTATGGAAAACGGCAGTGCAGTGTGCTTTGAAAATGATGATGTAGTTTTCAATCCGATTATTGATGTTGCTTCGTCTCATAAAAACATTATGAAGCAATCAGCATTGTTTGAGTTTAGAGCTTTGGGCGGAAAACTGTTGGTATGTAGTTTTGATTTCAAGGAAGATGACCCATGTGCAGACTGGTTGAAGAAAGAGATACTTTCATATGCAATGAGTGATGAGTTTTTACCAGTGGATGAGCTTGATGAAACACATCTTGACTTATTGCTATCAGGAAAAGTCAAAGAGGATTCAACAGCAACTAACTTTGCATTCAATCCTAATGATGTAACAAGAAAAAAGAAGAATTAAAAAGACATAATGTATAGGCGACTGTGGTTGCCTATACATTAGTTTTATTTAGATAAGACCTATTGATTAATTATGAAAAATGTTGTATAATATATGTATAATCAAGGAACAGAGAGGTTATTTTTACGATGGCTAATAAAAAAAGAAAAGCATCAGCAGGGTCAAATAAAAGAACAAGTAACAAAAAACAACCACTTCATTATTCTGTGCATATAGTTATTTTGAGCCTTGTTGCTATTTTGATGGGTATTTTTCTTTATACGAACGGATCAGGAATTTTGACTGTTATAATAAAGGAAATTCTTTTTTCTTTATTCTCAGTAAGTGCGTATTTAATTCCGATAATTTTAGCAGGCTTAGCCATATACATTTGTGACCAGAAAAGAACTGACAAGCTTATTATTAAATTAGTGCTTTCGCTTGTTGGATGTGTTATCTTAAGCGCGTTATACCAGATTATATTTGAGGGCGTGCTTCCATACAGCGATTTGATTACATATGGCGCATCGTTGGTTGGCGGCGGTTTGTTCGGAGGTATAATTGCGAATGTTTTAACGCCGTTAATTCCAAAAGCTGCTTCAATAATTATACTTATCTTTGCACTTATTGCAATTATAAGTCTTTTAATCAAGGTTTCAGTTTTCTCTATGCTTGCAGGCTTTTTCCAGGGATTATTTAAGATAGGGGAAGAGATTAGCGAGGTAGATTATAAAGGCTCTAAAAACAAGGGTGAGAAAGCGGCAAATAAGGTTAAAAAGAGTGTGGAGCAAAAGAAGAAAAACATTGATTTTTCAATAGGTGATGATGAACCTGTAAAAGAAGAAAAGCCATCAAAGACAAAGATTGAAGAAATTATATATAAACCTGATATTCCGATAGAGGATAATGAGGAGGAAGAAGAGGATATAACAATCGGTGCAACCTTAGACGATGTCGAAGATGAAATCAAAGAAGAGGAACAAAAGGGAACAGGAAATCAGAAGCCAAAAAGAGTTGATGCAATAACTGATGAGGAAAAAACAAAAATCAGCGGAGAGATTGAAGAGTCGATTGAAAAAACAAAGATTGAGTATGTATATCCTCCAATTGACCTTTTGGCAAAACCAAAGGCAGCATCAGCCGATAAGCGAAGAGAGATGCAGGAAACTGCGAACAGACTGATGGAAATTCTCAAAAATTTCGGAGTAGAGGCAAAATTATTGCAGGTAACACAGGGTCCGTCTGTAACAAGATATGAAATTCAACCTAACACAGGTGTTAAACTATCAAAAATAACAGGTCTTGCAGAGGACATTGCTCTTAACCTTGCAGTTCCGACAGTTTTGGTTGCAGCAGTTCCGGGGAAAGCGGCAGTAGGAATTGAAGTTCCAAACACAAGCGTTAATACTGTTGCTGTAAGAGAATTAATGGAAAGCACAAAGTTTAGAGAAGCGTCTTCCAAACTAACAGTTGCTCTTGGTAAGGATATCGGTGGAAATGTTGTTGTCGGAGATATCGCAAAGATGCCTCATGTTTTGATTGCAGGTTCAACAGGTTCAGGTAAGTCAGTTTGTATAAACACAATCATAACAAGTATTTTATATAAAGCAAGTCCTGATGAGGTTAAGCTCATCATGGTTGACCCTAAGGTTGTTGAATTAGGTGTATATAATGGAATCCCACATTTGATGATACCTGTCGTAACTGATCCTAAAAGAGCTGCAGGTGCGCTTAACTGGGCAGTTGGCGAAATGATGAGAAGATATGCATTGTTTGCCGATAGCGGAACAAGAAACTTAACAGGATATAATGAGTATGTTAAAAAGACAGGGGAAGAAAAATTACCTCAAATTGTTATTATAATAGATGAGTTGGCAGACTTGATGATGGTTGCGGCAAAAGAGGTTGAGGACTATATATGCCGACTTGCTCAGCTTGCAAGAGCAGCAGGAATACATCTTATTGTAGCAACACAAAGACCTTCAGTTGATGTCATAACAGGTCTTATTAAAGCCAATGTTCCGTCAAGAATTGCGTTTGCAGTCTCATCACAGGTAGACAGCCGAACAATTCTTGATAAGGGTGGAGCAGAAAAGCTTTTAGGTAAAGGAGATATGCTGTATCATCCTACAGGCTTAAGTAATGCTCTAAGAGTTCAGGGTGCATTTGTATCCGATCAGGAGGTAGAAAAGCTTGTCAGCTTCATCAAGGAGCATAGTGAGGTAACTCATTATGCAGAAGATATTGCAGAACATCTTGACAGAATGGCATCAGGAGATATAAGCTCGGAGGAGAACGGTGATGATGACGATGCAGATGCATTGTTACCACAAGCTATCGATTTGGCTGTTGAGCTGGGACAAATTTCAACTGCAATGATTCAAAGACGATTAAAGGTTGGATATGCAAGAGCAGGAAGAATTATTGACCAGATGGAGATGCGTGGAATTATTAGCGGAGCTAACGGTTCAAAACCAAGAGAAGTATACATGAACAGAATAAATACCACAGACTTTGAATAATTGAGGATATAAAAGTGATTAAAGATTTTTTGCCTGTTTCAAGGGAGGATATGCAAAAGCGAGGCTGGAACGAGCTTGATTTTCTCTATATTTGTGGAGATGCCTATGTAGACCATCCAAGCTTTGGTCACGCAATCATATCGAGAATACTTGAAAAACACGGTTACAAGGTCGGGATAATATCTCTTCCTGACTGGAGAAATGTTGAAGATTTTAAGAAAATGGGCAGACCAAAACTTGGTGTGCTCGTTTCTGCAGGTAATATTGACAGTATGGTTAATCACTATACTGCAAGCAAAAAGAAAAGAAGCGATGATGCATATGCACCTGGAAATAAGGCAGGTCAAAGACCTGATAGAGCAACGATTGTATATTGTAACAGAATAAGAGAAGCTTTTGGAAAAATTCCTGTTTTAATAGGTGGAATTGAGGCAAGCTTAAGAAGATTTGCTCACTATGATTATTGGGACGATAAAATCAGGCGTTCAATTCTGCTCGATTCAAAAGCCGACATTTTAATGTACGGAATGGGAGAAAGACAGATTGTTGAAATCGCAGATTGTCTTGCAAGCGGGATGGATGTTAAGGACATAACATATATCCCAGGTACCTGTTATCTGTCTGATACAAATGATATTGAGGACAGTGTTGAAATTCCGTCATTTGAGGAATGTGTTGAGTCTAAAAAAGCTTATGCCGAATCTTGCAGAATTCAGTATTATGAACAAAATCCATACACAGGGAAAACACTCGTTCAAAAACATGGGGATAAATACCTTGTGCAAAATATTCCCCAAAAGCCTTTGGAAACAAAGGAATTGGATGCAGTATATTCACTTAATTATATGAAAAATTATCACCCTATGTATGAAGAAGCTGGCGGAATTGAGGCTATTAAAGAGGTTAAATTCAGCCTTGTGAGTTCAAGAGGATGCTTTGGTAGCTGTAATTTCTGTGCATTAGCCTTTCATCAGGGAAGAATAGTTACTGCAAGGAGTCAGCAATCGATTATTAACGAGGCAAAGCAGATGGTCTGGGACCCTGACTTTAAGGGATACATTCACGATGTTGGCGGTCCTACTGCAAATTTCAGAGCGCCTGCGTGCGATAAACAATGTAAAACAGGTGCGTGTAAGGATAAACAATGCCTATATCCCACACCGTGTAAGAATATGAAGATTGACCACTCGGAATATCTTTCTCTTTTAAAGAAATTAAGAGAAATTGACGGAGTGAAAAAGGTTTTCATCCGTTCTGGAATAAGATTTGATTATCTCATAAATGATAAAAATGATGAGTTCTTTTATGAGCTTTGCAAGCACCATGTAAGCGGACAGCTAAAGGTAGCACCTGAGCATATCTCAGACAATGTCTTAAAATATATGGGTAAGCCTAAAAATGAGGTTTATAACAAATTTTCGGATAAATTCTATAAGATAAATGAGAAGATAGGGAAAAAGCAATATCTTGTTCCATATCTTATGTCAAGTCATCCGGGAAGCACATTACACGATGCAATCTCACTGGCTTTATATTTAAAGAGGAATGGAATAAATCC
>JAZNOH010000065.1:0-5388 GCA_045580715.1 Clostridia bacterium | reverse complement strand
TACTTCAGAGAGCATCAGCTTTGCTATAGAATTAATATCTTCCTGTGACAATCTCTTAAATACTATAATATCATCAATTCTGTTTAGAAATTCTGGTTTAAATGCGTTTTTAACCTCTTGCATAACCTTTTCCTTGATAACTGTATCATCTTCTTTAGAATTATCATCACTCGATGCAAACCCCAGCTTTGTTGTAGTATTCAAAATATTCTTTGCTCCAAGATTAGATGTCATTATAATAACAGTGTTACGAAAATCCACTCTCTTACCCTGTGCATCAGTCAACACTCCATCCTCTAAAATCTGAAGCATAATATTAAATACATCAGGATGTGCTTTTTCAACCTCATCAAAAAGTATCACAGAATATGGATTTCTTCTTATTCTCTCTGTCAACTGTCCGCCTTCCTCAAATCCTACATATCCGGGAGGTGAGCCTATAAACTTTGAAACTGAATGTTTTTCCATATACTCAGACATATCAACTCTTATAATTGAGTCTTCTGAACCAAACATAGCTTCTGCCAATGCCTTTGATAACTCAGTTTTTCCGACGCCTGTAGGACCTAAGAACAAGAATGACCCTGTTGGTCTTTTTGGATTTTTAAGTCCTGCTCTTCCTCGTCTTATTGCTTTTGCAACTGCAACAACTGCCTCGTCCTGACCAATCACTCTATTGTGAAGAATATTTTCAAGATTTTTTAATTTTTCGCTTTCTTCTTGTGCAATCTTATTAACAGGAATGTTAGTCCAGTCAGAAATAATCTCTGCAATATCCTCTTCTTCAACAGACAGGTTATGTGATTTGGAATTTCCCTCTTTCCACTCACCTTTAACCTTTTTTATATCTTCCCTGACACTCGTTTCTCTATCTCTTAGTTCTGCTGCTTTCTCAAAATCCTGAGCCGTGATTGCTTCCTGTTTTTCTGCTGTTATCTTTTCAAGCTCTTGTTCAAGCTCTTTTAATACAGGGGGTGCAGTCAGAGTTGAAAGCTTTTTCTTTGAGGCTGCCTCATCAATTAAATCAATAGCCTTATCAGGCAAAAATCTGTCGGTTATATATCTTTGTGAAAGCTTTGCTGCTGCATTAATTGCTTCATCTGTTATTTTAACTCCGTGATGCGCTTCATATCTGTCTCTTATACCTTTTAAAATTTGTATTGTTTCATCTACATCAGGCTCTCCGACAGTAACAGGTTGAAATCTTCTTTCTAAAGCAGCATCCTTTTCAATATATTTTCTGTATTCATTAAGAGTTGTTGCACCGATTAGCTGCAACTCTCCTCTTGCTAAAGATGGCTTTAAAATATTTGAGGCATCAATTGCACCCTCAGCAGAGCCTGCACCTACTATTGTGTGAATTTCGTCAATAAACAGAATTACATCACCTGCAGAAATAACCTCTTCAACTGCTTTTTTTAGTCTTTCTTCAAATTCTCCCCTATATTTTGCACCTGCAACCATTGAAGATAAATCTACTGTGACAAGCCTTTTATTCTTCAATGATTCAGGAACATCCCCTGTTGAAATTTTCTGAGCTAACCCTTCAACAACTGCAGTTTTACCAACACCCGGTTCTCCAATCAGACATGGATTGTTTTTTGTTCTTCTTGATAAAATCTGGATAACCCTCTCAATTTCCTTATCTCTGCCAATAACAGGGTCAAATTTATTCTCATTTGCCAAAGCAGTCAAATCTCTTCCAAACTTATCTAATGTTGGAGTCTTTGTTGATTTGCTCTTATTTTCCTGAGGTTTGGAAAAAGCTTCATTATCAATTGAATTTACAGTGTTTGAGTAAAACTCCCCCAAATTAACCCCTGTATTTCCGATAATTTGTGCTGCCACTCCGTCACCATCACGAATTATTGCCATCAATATATGTTCTGTGCCAATATATGTGTGACCAAGTCTTTGTGCCTCCATAGCACTATATTCTAAAATTCTTTTTCCTCTTGGTGTTAATGAAAGTTCAACATTTTTATTAATCGGCTCATTTGAACCAATCATTGTTTTTATTTTTTCAATTACTACATCTTCGGTTATACCTGCATCTAAAAGCGCTTTTGCAGCAACACCTGTACCCTCTTTAATCAATCCTAATAAAAGATGCTCACTTCCAACATAATAGTGTCCCAAATCACAAGCAGCATCATGAGCATTTGAAATTGCACTTCTTGCTTTTTCAGTAAAATTTGAAAACATCATTTTATTCACTCCTTACATTATATTGCATCGCGAATTAGTTCTGCCCTCTTTTTATCTCTCTGGTCAGGAGATAGTTTTTTCTTTGCCATATGTTCAATATATGCAGGCTCTGCCATAATCATCAGCTCTATCAATTCGCCATTGTCAATGTTTATTATTCCCATATTTTTCCCCATTAAAACATCAGATATCAATGCCTTTGCTTCTTTAGAGGAAATTGTTCTTGCATATTTTAATATTCCATAAGCTCTGTATATTTTATCTTCTATATAGTCCCTGTTATTCTCCAGTAATTTTTTTCTCGCCTGTTTTTCGTGTTCTGCTATTTGATTTACAATATTTTTAACCTTTTCAATTATCTCCTTTTCTGTCAGTCCCAAGGTTACCTGATTTGAAATCTGATAAAGTGAGCCATATGCCTTAGAGCCTTCTCCATACATTCCTCTTATTGCTATTCCAAGACCTCCTGCAGAGGATATAATTCTTTGGATACTGTTTGTCATTGTGAGTGCAGGAAGATGCATCATAACCGACGCACGAAGTCCTGTGCCTGTGTTTGTAGGACAGCTTGTTAAATATCCAAAATCTGCATCGAATGCATATTGCACATTTTCATCAATAACATCATCCACTCTGTTTGCAGTTTCATATGCTTCATCAAGTTTGAAGCCACCCATAATTACCTGTAGACGCAGATGGTCCTCCTCCATCAGCATAACACTCATATTCTCATCCTTGTTTATAAGCACGCTCGATTCTTTATTATCCAACAGTTCAAAACTTATGAGATGCTTTTCTGCCAACATTTTCTTATCAGTATCTTCCAAATCAAGCATATTATAGATTTTAAAATCCTTTGAAAGAGTGGAATTTGAATTCATTATACAATTTTCTATTTCTTCTCTTGCCTTTTTTACAGTTTCCTTATTCATAGCATTAGGAAACGTATATTTAGAAAGGTTTCTTGCAAGACGGACTCTTGTGCTTACGACTATATCATTATCATTCTTTTCTTTATACCAAATCATACTATCCCCTCCTTAATCAATGTTTCCCAAAGCCTTTAGTTCCTTATGAAGCTTTGCAGCAGTTTCATAATCCTCTGCCTTGACTGCAGCAGAAAGTGCAACCTTTAATTCTTCATATTTCTTTTTTAGTTTTAACTCCTGTGCGCTGCCTGCAGGAATTTTACCTGTATGCTTTGAATTCTGATGTATCTGTCTCAAAGTTGATTTAACAGGTTCTCTGAATGTTTCATAGCATTTTGGACAACCAAATTTTCCTGTCTTCTGGAAGCTTTGATATGTGTGGGAGCAATTAGGACAGCTCTTTACCTCTCTGTAAGTAGGAAAAACATCAAAGTTATTAAAAAAATCTTCAAATTCCGAAAAAATATCATACATATTAAATCATTCCTTTCAGTTAAATTAACGACAACAACATATTTTTTAAAATAGACGCTCTCACCGTGTCCTTATTTTTTTCGACCACCGACATTGCATTATCGGACACTGCCGATAATATAAGCTTATATTCTCTTTCTTCAATTAACTCAGCAGAACAAAGATAATAAAGAATTGCCTTGGCAGTATTAAAATCAATTTCCTTCCCAATTTTCATCAAAGCAGAATATACTGGATTTTCATCCGTCTGAATTCTTTTAATTCTAAGACATCCTCCACCGCCTCTTCTGGATTCAACAATGTATCCCCTGTCCTCGTTAAACCTTGTTGCAATAACATAGTTGATTTGTGACGGAACGCAATTAAAAACAGATGCCAGTTCATTTCTGCCTATTTCAAGCCAATCATCATCTTCCTTAAGTAACTCTAAGATAAAGCTTTCTATTCTATCGCTCATCCCCATATAATTCACCTCTTTTGTCTTTGACTATCTTTGACCTTTACAATATGATTATATCACATATTTCCCTTTTGTCAATTAAAAAATATTATATATTTTATTAACAAATTGTAAATTCAATTATGAATTTTCTACATAAATCATTTTTTTTATTCCTATCTTATCGCACTTGTCACAAAAATAAAAATAAAATAAACTATTCTCTTGAAAAATGTCAGAATTTATGATATAAATATATATGAAGAAATATTATTTGGAGGAACGAAAATGGAAACAAACTCTACATTCGGAAAATTAACAATTATTGGTATGAGAGGCTGCGAGGAAATAACCGACAGAATCGATTATTATCTAAAGAAATTCAGAGAAGATTATGATGATTCCGAAACCTATATTGCACACATAAAATGCCCAAGATTTGGCACAGGAGAGGCAAAGTGTGTAATTAATGAAACAGTAAGAGGACATGATGTATTCATCATTTGTGATATGTTTAACCATGGTGTAACATACAAAATGTACGGGCAAACAAATCATATGAGTCCTGATGACCATTATCAGGATTTAAAAAGAATTATTGCCGCTGCAAGCGGTAAGGCAAGAAGAATTACTGTTATTATGCCTATGCTTTACGAAGGCAGACAACACAGAAGAACATCAAGAGAATCACTTGACTGTGCATTAGCCCTACAAGAATTAGTTAATATGGGTGTTTCAAATATCATTACATTTGACGCTCACGATGCAAGAGTTCAGAATGCAATTCCTCTTCACGGATTTGACGATGTTCAAACTACATACCAGATGATTAAAGCCCTTACAAGAGCAGTTCCTGATATTTCTTTTGATAAGGATGACACAATAGTAATCTCTCCTGATGAAGGAGGCATGTCAAGATGTATGTACTATTCATCAGTATTAAAAATTGACCTTGGTATGTTCTATAAAAGAAGAAACTATTCAGTTATCGTTGATGGCAAAAACCCAATAGAAGCTCACGAATACTTAGGAAGAGATGTCAACGGCAAGGATGTTATGATTGTTGATGATATGATTTCAAGTGGTGAATCTGTTTTGGATATTGCAAGAAAATTAAAAGCACAGGGTGCCAAGAGAATATTTATTTTCACAGCGTTTGGTTTATTCTGCAACGGTCTTGAAAAATTTGATGAAGCCTATAAAAACGGTGAAATAACAAAGGTGTTTACTACAAATTTAATCTATCGCATGCCTGAGTTAGCAGAGCGTGAATGGTATTATAATGTTGATATGTCAAAATACACTTCAATTCTTATAAACACACTTAACCACGAGGAT
>JAZNOH010000064.1:0-25997 GCA_045580715.1 Clostridia bacterium | reverse complement strand
AAGGAGTTGATAGCCCCAGTTGTCTTCCTAAGACCGCTTGGCCTCCGACTTCCACAAAGTTACGGTTGGTTGTTGCAATACATCTTTCACCTGCGGCAAGAATGCCCATATAACCTCCGAGACAAGGACCGCAGGTGGGTGTGGATACAACCGCACCCGCATCAATAAATGCAGTGTACCAGCCACGTTCTACACATTCACGGAGAATCTGCATTGTACCGGGGATAATGATACAGCGTATGCCGTCAGCAATCCTTTTACCCTTCAGAATGTTATAAGCCGCTTCCATATCCTCCATTCTGCCGTTGGTGCAGGATCCTATAACAACCTGATCAACCTTAATGTGACCGAGCTCACTTGCAGGGTGTGTGTTTTCCGGAAGATGAGGGCAGGCAACTGTAGGAACTATTTTACTTAAGTCTATATCTATTGTCTTTTCATATTCTGCATCCTCGTCAGCCTCGTATACAACAGATTTTCTTTCGCTTCTTCCGTCAAGATAAGACACTGTCACATCATCAACGGGGAAAATACCGTTTTTTGCACCTGCTTCAATAGCCATATTGCAGATACAGAGTCTGTCGTCCATTGAAAGTGAATGAGCACCTTTGCCCGTAAATTCCATGCTCTTATAGAGCGCGCCGTCAACACCTATTATTCCGATAATGGTGAGAATAACATCCTTACCACTGCAATTTTTCGCAAGAGTACCCGTAAGATTAAACTTAATTGCAGACGGTACCTTGAACCATGCCATACCCGTTGCCATACCTGCCGCCATATCTGTTGAGCCTACACCCGTTGAAAAAGCACCTAATGCACCGTAAGTGCAGGTGTGACTGTCGGCACCGATAATGCAGTCACCTGCAGTAACAACACCTAGTTCAGGAAGAAGTGCGTGTTCAATTCCCATTTTACCTACATCGTAAAAGTGACTTACACAGTGTGAGCAGGCAAACTCACGGCAGGTTTTGCTCTGCTCAGCGGCTTTGATATCTTTATTAGGCACAAAGTGATCAAGTACGATAGCAACTCTGTCCTTATCGAAAACCTTTTCAAAGCCTGCTTTTTTGAATTCGTTTACCGCAACAGGTGTTGTGATATCGTTACCGAGAACTATATCAAGCTTCGCATTTATAAGCTGTCCTGCAGTCACACTGTCAAGACCAGCGTGAGCAGCAAGAATTTTTTGTGTCATTGTCATTCCCATTACTTAACATCTCCTTTTTTCATGTTGCCGAATGCACTTAAGAGTGCCTTTGTGCTTGCTGTGATAACATCCGTATCAGTGCCTGCACCCCAGAACATTTCGCCGTTTTCTTTTTCGAGTCCGATATATGATGCGGCTACACTGTGAGAGCCCTGACCCTGCATACTGTGCTGAGTGAATACCTGCAGAGTGTATTCTTCATTTGTATAGGCCTTAAGTGCGTTGTTGATTGCGCTGAGTGAACCGTTGCCCTCTGCTTCAAGCTCGGTTTCTTCACCGTCACGCATAAAGGTGATATTTATCTTCACTGCATCGTTTTCACGCTCAAAGTCGAAGTCTGTAACCACAATACCGCTGTCAAGGTTAAGATAATGCTCTGTGAAAATATCAAGAACCTCGTCGGGCTTGAGCTCCTTATGCTCATGGTCAGAAACGCCCTTGCACATATAGCTGAAATGCTCTCGCATTTTAGCAGGCAGATTGTAACCGAAGGTCTGCTCGAGCAGATAGCCGATACCGCCCTTACCCGACTGAGAATTGACACGGATAACATCTGCATCGTAGGTTCTGCCGATATCCTTGGGGTCAATGGGAATATATGGTACACTCCACTGATGAAGCTTATTCTTGCTTCTGTATTTCATACCCTTTGCAATAGCGTCCTGATGTGAGCCTGAGAAAGCGGCAAAGACGAGTGCACCTGCATAAGGTGCTCTTTCATAGACATGCATTCGTGTGCATCTTTCATAGGTTTCAACAAGCTTGTTCATATCCGAAAGGTCAAGCTTAGGGTCAACACCGTGAGAATACATATTCATAGCAAGAGTGATAATGTCAACATTACCTGTTCTTTCACCGTTGCCGAAAAGAGTGCCTTCAACTCTGTCAGCACCCGCAAGAAGAGCAAGCTCTGTGTCAGCTACGCCCGTACCTCTGTCATTATGGGGATGAAGTGAAAGTGTAACAAACTCGCGGTACTTGAGGTTTTCACTCATATACTCCACCTGAGAAGCATAAACGTGAGGCAGACTCATTTCTACGGTTACTGGTAGATTGATAATTACATTGTTTGTTTCACTCGGTTCGAGTACATCAAGAACTGCATTACACACTTCAAGAGCATATTCAGGCTCTGTACCCGTAAAAGATTCAGGAGAATATTCAAAACGGAAATTTCCCTCGTATTCACTTGCAAGCTTTTTAACAAGCTTTGCACCGTCAACGGCAATCTGCTTAATTTCTTCCTTACTCTTTTTAAACACCTGCTCTCGCTGGGCAACACTTACAGAGTTATAAAAGTGAACAATTGCACTGGGTGCACCCTTGCAGGCATCAAAGGTCTTACGGATAATATGCTCACGGCACTGCGTCAGCACCTGAACGGTAACGTCCTCGGGAATCATATTGTTATCAATAAGAGTCCTAAGAAACTCGTATTCCGTTTCACTTGCCGCAGGGAAGCCTACCTCGATTTCCTTGAAGCCTACATCGAGGAGCAACTGATAATATTCGAGCTTTTCTTCAAGGCTCATAGGAATAACAAGGCTTTGATTGCCGTCACGCATATCTACACTGCACCATACGGGAGGCTTTTCAATATGGTCTTTTTCTGCCCATTTGTTGTACTGCTTTTCTACCGGGAAATATCCTACTCGGTATTTACTTGAATCCATCATACTATCTGCTCCTTTTCAATTTACTATTTTAAACCCTTCGTCACGCAAGGATTGAGTTATAAGGTTAACGTGGTCATAATCTCTTGTTTCCATTTCAATACGAAGGAAACAGCCGTTTACACTTTCGGTGTTACCCTTTTCATAGTGAACACCTGTAACATTACCGCCGCAATCGGCAATAATGCGGGAAATATCCTTAAGCTGACCGGGTTTATCGATAAGCTCAATAAGAAGACTTGAAGAGCGACCCGAATTAAGAAGTCCTCGGTCAATAACACGGGACAGGCTTGTAACATCAATATTACCACCCGAAACAATGGCAACAACTCGTTTTCCTTTAAGGTCGAATTTATCGAACATCACCGCCGCAACAGCTGCAGCGCCTGCACCCTCGGCAATCATCTTCTGTTTTTCAATTAGTGCAAGAATTGCACTTGATACCTCATCGTCGCTGACAAGGGCAATATCGTCTACGTACTCTTTAACGAGTGCAAATGTGTTTTCACCGGGCTTTTTAACGGCAATGCCGTCTGCAATGGTCGAAACAGAGCTGAGGCACTCGATTTCACCGTCTTTGATTGAGTTATACATACTCGGAGCACCCGAAACCTGCACACCGTAAATCTTCACCTCAGGCTTGATCTGCTTGACCGTATAAGCAACCCCTGCAATAAGACCGCCTCCGCCGATAGGTACCACAATGGCATCAATATCGTCAAGGTCATGTAAAATTTCAAGAGCTACCGTACCCTGACCTGCAATGACATTTTCATCGTCAAAGGGGTGAACAAAGGTATAACCCTCACTTTCTTTTAATTCAAGTGCCTTCTGATAGGCGTCATCATAACAGCCTTCGACAAGACAAACCTCTGCACCGAAGCCTTTAGTTGCTTCAACCTTGGAAATAGGTGCCGTATCAGGCAGGCAAATCAGTGACTTTATTCCGTTTTTTGTTGCCGCAAGAGCCACACCCTGAGCATGGTTACCTGCCGAACAAGCGATTACACCTTTTTCCTTTTCTTCTTCCGATAGCATTGCAATTTTATATGCGGCTCCTCTTACCTTGAATGAACCCGTGAACTGTAGGTTTTCAGGCTTTAGATATAATTTACATTCGGAAGCGATGCCGTGAGCTCTTACAACATTGGTTTCACGAATGATGCTCTTTAGCACCGTCTGTGCATTGAATACTTTTGATAGAGATAACATTTTCATTCCGCCTTTCTTACAAGATGACTACTGTCACCTTAATTATATGTGTCTGTTGTAGCTTTAAGGCAAAAGCAAAACCCGCCTCAAAGCTAAGTTTGCTTTGAGACGGGTGAAATAAAAAATCACTCGCGGTACCACTCAAATTGCAGATATTATAATCTGCCACCTCTTCGAAGTCAGACAACTTCTATGCATTAACGCAGCATACACGGGAAGCGCCTACTGGGTGTTAAGCCTTTGGGACTTCCGGCTCGGAAGGGATGGGAAAATCTGTAGTCCTTTACCGGGATCGCACCGTCCCCGGCTCTCTGAAAAATTCGTTACAGCTTCCGTCTTCGTCACAGCCTTTGATTTTCGAAGTCGAACAACCTCTATGCACTGACGTAGCATACACGGGATCCCCTACACACATACAGCTTCAGGTTTCCAGCTCGGAAGGGAGAGAGACAAGTTCCAAGCATACTGATTCACACCACACATCAGCTCTCTGAGATGCTTTCGCCTTGACCGTTCTTCGTCACAGCCTTTAAATTATTCTATTCAGTTTACTTGCATTTTACTCCTTTAAAGTTTTAATGTCAAGAAGTTTTTGAGTAAAAATTCAAAAAATTCAAATATTTTTGTTGTGCAAATTTAGTTTTATGTTACACTCTTATCAATTCATAATAAAAAGCAAAGGAGCAATAAATGTATAAGTTTAAACGTTTGTCGTTTTTGTAATCTCCTGTTTATACAAGAACACCATAATTTTTATCCTGAGCTTCCGCTTCAGTGATCGAACCTTTAAGACTTTCAATCACTAAACCATAGTTGCGTTATAGTCTTATTTTTTGATTTTGTCAACTAGCTTTTATACTTTTATTTATTTTTTGCACTGTACCGAAATATGGTTCTATACCATAATTAACGCTAAATCAACCGTTTGTATGAACAAAGTCATTTCTATTGCGCCTACAGACAGGCCTTTTATATAGATGTGGGAATTTTTGGGAGTAAAGACCTTGACTTTCACACTTTTATGTGTTAAATTAACAGAGAAGTTTGAATATCACAAACGCAGGCATTGTTTTGGCTGAAACGTGAAGCCGTATACAGATACGACAATACCTGATAATTTAGGGTGATATTTTTATCCTTCTGCTTTGAAGAAAGTGGAAGATTTTTTTATAGGTCTTATGTACTTGACCTTGCACAACAAACCAAAGGAGAAAATACAAAATGGTAATCACAGATTTACTTGAACGCAACGCCCGCTTCAAGGGTTCAGAAATTGCTCTTGTTGAGGTTAATCCCTCAGAAGAGCGCGACAATGCTGTAACCTGGAGAGAGGCAAGTCTTATAGAAAATGCAAATGCAGGTACACCCTACCGCCGTGAAATGACATGGAAAAGCTTTGACCGCAGATCAAACCGCTTTGCAAATCTTCTCCTCAGCCGCGGCTTCAAAAGAGGCACAAAGGTTGCAATTCTTCTTATGAACTCACTTGAATGGCTCCCCCTTTACTTCGGCACTCTTAAAGCAGGCTGCATTGCAGTACCTATGAACTTCCGTTATTCAGGGGATGAAATCAAATACTGTCTCGAGCTTGCAGACTGTGAAGTCCTCATCTTCGGCAAGGAATTCATCGAACGAATTGATTCAATTGTAAACGACATTCCCGATGTAAAAACTATGTTCTATGTTGGCAAGGAAGGTCCGACCTACAGTGAAGACTGCTGTGCAATGATGAACTTCTGCTCATCTGAAGCACCTCCGGTTATGCTGAAAGAAGAGGATTGCGCAGCAATTTACTTCTCATCAGGTACTACCGGTTTCCCGAAAGCTATTTTACATAACCACAAAGCACTTCTTTCATCCTGTCAGACAGAACAAAACCATCACGGACAGACAGAGGACGACGTTTTCCTTTGCATTCCTCCCCTTTACCACACAGGTGCGAAAATGCATTGGTTCGGCAGTCTTCTCAGCGGCAGCAAGGCCGTTCTTCTCAGAGGTGTCAAGCCTGAATGGATTCTCCGTACAATCACAGAAGAAAAATGTACGATCGTCTGGCTTCTTGTACCCTGGGCTCAGGATATGCTCGATGCAATCGACAGTGGCAGAGTTAATCTTGACGATTATCTGCTTTCTCAGTGGAGACTTATGCACATCGGTGCTCAGCCTGTACCGCCCAGCCTTATAAAGCGTTGGATGAATATATTCCCCAATCATCAGTACGACACAAACTACGGTCTTTCAGAATCAATAGGTCCCGGCTGTGTACATCTTGGTGTTGAAAACATCCACAAGGTCGGCGCAATCGGTAAGCCCGGATATCTCTGGGAAGCAAAGATTGTTGACGAAAAAGGGGCGGAGGTCGCTCAGGGCAATATCGGTGAACTCATTGTCAGGGGTCCCGGCGTAATGCTTTGCTACTACAAGAACGAAGAGGCTTCAAATGAAGTTCTCAAAGACGGTTGGCTTTACACAGGCGATATGGGCCGTAAAGATGAAGACGGCTTCATTTATCTTGTTGACCGTAAGAAAGACGTTGTTATCTCAGGCGGTGAAAACATTTATCCCGTACAGATTGAAGATGCACTTCGCAAGTACGAGAAAATCAAGGACGTTGCAGTTATCGGTATTCCCGACGAGCGTCTGGGTGAAAAGACCCTTGCAATCATCGAGCTTAAGGACGGCATCAGCTGTACAGAAGAAGAAATCAACGAATTCTGTAAGGCTCTTCCTCGATACAAGAGACCGAGAAAAATTGTTTTCGAAAAGGTCCCCAGAAATCCCACAGGCAAAATTGAAAAGCCTGTTCTTCGCAAAAAATACTGTCAGGGCAGCCTCGTAGAAGCACAGATAAAGTAAAACATTTTAAAACCTGTCTTATGATTTGGTCTTCATACATAAGACAGGTATATTTTATTTAATTTCTACAACTTTATTAATATAAATTCAGCTCAGTTTAATATTTTTTTGTATAATATTTCATTTTTTTATAAAAAAGTATTGACATAAAAAAAACAAAGGAATATAATTCAAAGCATAAACAACGATCCGATAGGTAGTTGTTTACAACTAAATGCAGTGAGCAGAAACCAGTAGGTTGGAAATAATCTGGAGAGAGTTGCCGGTCGGTGCGAGGCAATGAGGACGTCCTTCACGAATTCCTTCTGTTAGCAGTGCGCTGAACGAGAGAAATCTTTAGTAGGATGCAACGGGAGTTCCCGTCACAGAACTAAGGTATGTCAGTACCTGATAAGGTTGTTGTTGTGAAACAGCAACGAATTGAGGTGGTACCACGGGATAGTTATTTTCTCGTCCTCTGTATTCTTTTTCGGAATGCACAGGGCGTTTTTTGTTTGCCCCTTTCACACTCCGAAATAATATTAAGGTCTGAGCATAAATCAGATACAAAAAGAAAGGGTGTTCGAAATGGCACAGAATTACTATCAGAAAGAAATTGAAACAATGCCGGCTGAAGAAATGAAAAAGCTTCAGTCGGAAAAGCTCGTTAAGCAGGTAAAGCACGTTTATGAAAATGTACCTTACTACCGCAATCTTATGGATGAAAAAGGTGTAAAACCTGAAGATATAGGCGGAATCGAAGATTTACACAAGCTTCCGTTTCTTACAAAAGCAGATTTACGTGACGCTTATCCTTACGGTCTTCTTGCAAAGCCTCTTGAAGATTGTGTACGTATTCAGTCAACATCAGGCACAACAGGTCGCCGTGTAGTTGCTTTCTACACACAAAAGGATATTGATTTGTGGGAGGATTGCTGCGCTCGTGCCATCGTTGCCACAGGTAGCAGTAATAAAGATGTTTGTCAGGTTGCATATGGATATGGGCTTTTCACAGGTGGCGCAGGACTACATGGTGGTTCTCACAAGGTAGGATGCCTTACCCTCCCTATGTCATCAGGTAACACCGACAGACAAATTCAGTTTATGACAGATCTTAGTGCCACAATCCTTTGCTGTACTCCATCATATGCAGCTTATATAGGCGAAACATTAAAGGAACAAGGATATAAACCTGAGGATATTCCTTTAAAAGCAGGTATCTTCGGTGCAGAGCCTTGGACTGAGGAAATGCGAAAAAATATTGAAGAAACCCTTGGTATTAAAGCGTATGATATATATGGTCTTACAGAAACATCAGGTCCGGGAGTTGCTTTTGAGTGTAGCGAACAAAAAGGTATGCATATTAATGAAGACCACTTCTTAGCAGAGATTATCGACCCTGATACAGGCGAGGTTCTTCCTGAAGGTGAAAAGGGTGAGCTTGTGTTCACTTCTCTCGATAAAGAAGCATTCCCTCTTCTAAGATATAGAACAAGAGATATATGCGTTCTTTCACGCAAAAAATGTTCATGCGGCAGAACTCTCATAAAAATGGCTAAACCTATGGGAAGAACAGATGATATGCTTATAATCAGAGGTGTGAATGTATTCCCAAGCCAGATTGAAACAGTTCTTCTTAATGAAGGATATCAGCCTAACTACCAGATTGTTGTAGACAGAGCAAACAACACCGATACATTTGAGGTTGATGTGGAAATGTCTCCTGAACAGTTTACAGATAAGGTCAAGGAAGTTTTACAAATGGAAAAATCACTTGCAAATGCAATGAAGACTATGCTGGGAATAAATCCAACAGTTCATCTTGTTGCACCAAAAACTATTACAAGAAGTGAAGGTAAGGCTGTACGCGTGATTGATAAGCGTAAGTTGGTTTAAGAGAGGAGATTTTAAAATGGCTATTAAACAGTTAACAGTTTTTGTACAAAACAAAAAAGGAACAATCGTATCGGTAACAGATATCCTTGCAAAAAATAATATTAACTTAAGAGCACTTTCCATTGCCGAAACAGAGGATTTTGGTATTCTTCGTCTTATTGTTAATGATGAAGAGGCTGCAAAAAAAGTTCTTGAAGAAAATGGCTATCTTATAAAAATAGTTGATGTTGTCGGTGTTAAAATTGGAGATGAGCCAGGCAAACTCACAGCTGCTTTAGGTGTTTTGGATAAAGCAGATATAAATGTAGAATATCTATATGCTTTTATGGCTCGTACCGAAAAGCATGCTTATGTTGTTTTAAGAGTTGAAGATAATGCTTCTGCTGAAGATAAGCTTATTAATGCTGGATTTAAACTAATTACAGAGGCAGATATCTGTAAACTCTAAAATCTATTGAGGGGATATTAGGAATGGAAAGTAAATTAGAAGAAGCAAGAAAAATCATAAATGAAGTAGATATCGAAATGGCTGAACTTTTTATCAAGAGAATGAAAGCCGCCGAAATTGTGTTTGATTACAAGAAGGAATATGGCCTCCCTATTTTAGATCAAAAACGAGAAGATGAGGTTATTAAAAAGAATTCGGCTATGATTGAAGATGATATAATTAAAGAATACTACATTGATTATATCAAAAATCTTATGTCAATTTCCCGTGCTTATCAACACCGTATGCAAAGCGGGTTAAAGGTTGCATATAGCGGAGTTGAGGGTGCTTTTGCACATATTGCGGCAGGAAAAATTTTTGAAAACTGCAACAGAATCTCATATCGTGATTTTAAATCTGCTTATAATTCTGTTTGTGATGGTGAATGTGATGTAGCTATTCTTCCTATAGAAAACAGCTATGCAGGTGAAGTAGGTCAAACAATTGACATTATATTTTCAGGCAACCTCTTTATAAATGGAATTTATGAGCTTGAAATTCATCAAAATCTCCTTGGTCTTCCTGATGCATCAGTCGACGATATAAAAAAAGTGACAAGTCATCCACAGGCACTCAGTCAATGTCATGACTATATTGCCCTTCGTGGATTTGACACAGAAGATGCAAACAACACTGCAATTGCTGCCAAAGTTGTTATAGAAACGAACGATAAATCACTTGGCGCTATTGCAAGTGCTGAAACAGCCAAAATTTACGGACTTAAGGTTTTGGAAGCAAATATTAATAAAAGCGGAGAAAACACTACGCGTTTTGCAGTTTTATCAAAAGTAAGAGCAAGTTCTTCCTCCCTTCCAAATTCTGTTTTGATGTTTACAGTTAAAAATGAGGCTGGTTCTCTTGCAAATGCAATCAGCATTATTGGTAAATACGGATACAATATGACTGCATTAAGAAGCAGACCTCTAAAAAAACATTCATGGCAATACTATTTCTATGTAGAAATTGATGGAACAACCCAAACAAATGAAGGCAGAATGATGATAGAAGAATTAAACAAGGTGTGCGATAAGCTTAAGGTTGCAGGTTCTTTTGCCCCACACATTGAAGTATAAAGGTGTTTAATATGAATATACATATGAATTTAAAAGAAAACAGTTATGATATCGTTGTTGAGAGGGGCGTTATTGAGCGTGCTAACCAATACTTAAATCTTAACAGGCGCGTTCTTATAGTAACTGATTCAGGTGTTCCCGAAGAATATGCAGTGACTATAAAAAATCAGTGCAAGGAAGCAGTTATCTGCACCGTAGACTCAGGAGAAGGTTCAAAAAGCCTTGAAACATTTGGACTCCTGCTAAAAAAAATGCTTGAAGCCAATTTTTCAAGAAATGATTGTGTTGTTGCAGTTGGAGGAGGAGTTGTCGGCGACCTTTCTGGCTTTGTTGCATCTACATACATGAGAGGCATTGATTTTTACAATATCCCCACAACCCTTCTTTCGCAGATTGATTCCTCAATCGGAGGAAAAACAGCTATTAATTTAGGAAATGTTAAAAACATTGTGGGTTCTTTTTATCAACCGAAAAAAGTTCTTATTGATTCAGAACTTTTAAAAACACTTTCAAAAAGACAAATTTCAAACGGACTTGCCGAGGCTATAAAAATGGCATTGACTTCGGACAGTAAGCTTTTTGATATACTCCAAAATAATGATATTGGAGAAAACATAGATGAAATTATAATCCGTTCTCTAAACATCAAAAAATCCGTAGTGGAGCAAGACGAAAAAGAATCCGGACTTAGAAAAATCTTAAATTTCGGACATACTATAGGTCATGGTATTGAAATCAGCGAGGATTTATATCATGGTGAGTGTGTTGCACTTGGTCTTATACCTATGTGTGATGAAAAAATAAGACCGAGAGTTATTGAAGTTCTTAAAAAATGTAATTTGTATAATTTAGTTGATTTTGATTGGGACAAAATTACACAAGCGCTTTTTCACGACAAGAAAGCGGACGGAGAATTTGTAACTGTAACAACAGTGCCTGAAGTTGGCAGTTTTGAACTCAAAAAAATAAAATGCAACGAAGTGATAGAAATTGCAAAAACTTGTTTTAATAGAATACTACAGGAATGAGTGAATTATGAAAAAATACGGTTGTATAGGAAAAAAACTGACTCATAGCTTCTCTAAGGAAATTCATGCAAAACTTGCTGATTATGATTACGAACTTATAGAGCTTAATGAGAATGAATTAGACACATTCTTTCAAAAAAAAGATTTTGAGGCAATCAATGTTACAATACCATACAAAGAAAAGGTTATACCCTATCTTGATTCTGTAAGCGAAATTGCTAAAAGGATAGGTGCAGTTAACACAATTATAAATAAGTGCGGAAAACTTATGGGTTTCAACACTGATTATTATGGAATGAAAGCACTTATTGAAAAAAACGGAATTGATTTAAAAAATAAAAAAGTCTTAATTCTTGGGACAGGCGGAACAAGCAAAACAGCACGCATTTTATCTGAGGATATGGGAGCCTCTGAAATTTTCGTGGTAAGCAGAAGTAAAAAAGATAACTGCATAACTTATGAAGAAGCTATAAGAGAACATCAAAATGTCAACATAATTATAAACACTACCCCATCGGGAATGTATCCTGATTGTGAGTCTAAACCGATTGATATTTCGGTGTTTGGCAATTTAGAAGGCGTTATTGATGCGATATACAATCCACTTTCAACTAATCTTATATTAGATGCAAAGAAAAGAGGGATTAAAGCTCAGGGTGGTCTTTATATGCTTGTTATGCAAGCTGTTGTGGCAGTCGAGAAATTTCTTGACACAAAAATACCCAAAGAAACTGCAAACAGTGTCTTTAAATCAATTCTTGCATCCAAAGAAAACATAGTTCTAACTGGTATGCCTGGGAGTGGAAAGAGCACAGTCGGAAAACTTTTAAAAATTGACGGATTTGAATTTATAGATACAGATGAAGAAATCAAAAAGCGTGCAGGATGCACAATTAAAGAGCTTATAGATGATAAAGGAGAACATTATTTCCGTGATTTAGAATCAGAGGTTATAAAAGATGTTTCTGCAAACAGTTGTCGTATAATATCAACAGGCGGCGGAGCAATTTTAAGAGAAGAAAATGTAGATTGTCTTAAAAGAAATGGCAAACTGTTCTTTATCGATGCAAGCTTAGAAAGACTTAAGCCAACAGATGACAGACCTCTGTCTAATAATTATGAAAAACTCGAAAAACTATATTCCGAAAGAATAGATATATATAAATCAACAGCAGATATTATTGTGCCTGATATGAAAACACCTTATGAACTGGCAGAATATATTACCACAAAAAGATTGGAGATGATAAAATGAAAATCCTCGTTATAAATGGTCCGAATATAAATATGCTCGGTATCAGAGAGCCTGAACACTATGGAAAAGAAACATACTCTGACCTTATCACAAAAATTCAAAATCATTGTGATGATAAAAATGTGGATGTCAAGATATATCAATCCAATCACGAGGGCGACCTTGTTGACGAAATACAAAAAGCATATGGTAATACCGATGGTATTGTTATAAATCCGGGAGCTTATACCCACACAAGCATAGCAATTTTAGATGCTTTAAAATCAGTAAGCATCCCAACAGTAGAGGTTCACATCTCAGATGTTACTAAAAGAGAAGATTTCAGACAAGTAAGCTATGTGCGACTTGCTTGTGTAAAAACTATCACAGGTCATGGTACAGATGGATATCTTGAAGCCATTGATTACCTGTTAAATTATAAAAATGATAGCAAAATTTAAACCCTTTAAATTAAATGGAAAAATAAGCGCTCCTCCCTCTAAAAGTATGGCGCACAGATATTTGATAGGAGCTGCGCTGTCCCGAAAAAACTGTTTGTTATCAGGTGTTGATCACAGCGAAGATATCTTAGCAAGCATTGATTGCATTAGAGCATTGGGAGCAAGTATAGATATTCAAAACGACATAGTAAGTATAAATTACGACAACTTTATGATGGTGGAAAATCCAGTTTTGGAATGTAGAGAAAGCGGAAGTACACTAAGATTTTTTATTCCTCTTGCATTATGCTTAGGAAAAGAAGTTACACTTAAAGGCAGCGAACGCCTTTTGGAAAGACCTCTTGATGTTTATGAAGATATATGCAAAGAAAATAATTTTACATTTAAAAAGGATATAAACTCTGTTACTGTTTGCGGAAATCTTAAAAGTGGAAACTACAAAATCAGAGGAGATATAAGCAGTCAATTCATTACAGGAATGATTTTTGCACTTGTTTATCTTGGCGAACAATCATCCATTGAGATTATCCCTCCATTTGAAAGTAAATCATATGTTAATCTTACAATCTCTGCTCTAAAATCATTTGGTGCAAATATAGAGTTTGTTGATGATTATAACATTGTAATCAAAAAACAAAAAATGCACTCATATTCAGGCAAAATTGAAGGAGATTATTCAAATGCAGCTTTTTTTGATGCATTTAACCATATTGGCTCAAAAATAGATATAGATAATCTAAATCCTGACAGCCTGCAGGGTGATAAAGTGTATAAAGATTATTTTGATAAAATTTCAAATGGAACTCCAACCCTTGATATTTCTGATTGTCCTGATCTTGGTCCTGTGCTTTTCGCACTTGCAGCCTTAAAAAACGGTGCAACATTTACAGGCACAGACAGGCTAAAGGCAAAAGAAAGTAACAGAGGCATGGCAATGCACGAAGAGTTAAAAAAACTTGGTGGTGGTCTTGTTTGGGGTGACAATATGATAACTGTACCAGAGCAGAAACTACAGTACAAGGATAACATTCTTGATGGACATAACGACCATAGAATTGTTATGGCGATGTCGGTTATTCTTTCGCAAACAGGAGGAAAAATTTCCGGTATTGAAGCAGTAAGAAAAAGCTATCCTGAATTTTTTAAAGACATACAAAAGCTTGGCGCAGAGGTGGAAATTAAATGATAGTAGATGTAAGCAAAAAAATATTGATAGTCGGACTTGGACTCTTAGGTGGTAGTTATGCAAGAGTTCTTAAACGATTTGGATTTCACATAAGTGCTATTACCAAAGAGCAAAGCTCAATAGATTATGCACTTAACGAAGGGATAATTGATGAAGGCTCAACACAACTTGATGAAAGAATAATCGGCGAGGCTGACCTTGTTATATTTGCTCTTTATCCTCATGTATTTGTTGAATGGATTAAGAAAAACCAAAATTTTTTAAAAAGCGGTGCAATCATAACTGATGTAACGGGTGTTAAAAAAAGTATTGTGTATAAAATTCAGGATATGCTAAGAGACGATGTGGAATTTATTGCAGCACATCCTATGGCAGGACGAGAATGCTCCGGTGTTGAAAATAGTACAGACAATATGTTTGCCGGCGCAAACTATATTGTTACTCCAACCGATAAGAATACACAACAGGCAATCAACACATGTCTTGAGCTCGGGAGACTTTTAGGTTTTTCAAATGTTACCACTCTTTCTCCCGAAGAACACGATGAAATGATTGGTTTTCTTTCACAGCTTACTCACTGCATAGCAATTACCCTTATGACCTGCAACGATAAGGAGAATATGGAAAAATTTACAGGTGACTCGTTTAGAGACCTGACACGAATTGCCAGAATAAACGATTTGATGTGGAGTGAGCTTTTTGTGGCAAATAAAGATGCTTTACTTAATCAAATGGATATGTTTATAAATAAATTTAATGAACTTAAATTGATGCTTGAGAATGAGGATATAGACGCAATGAGAGAAATGATGCGTCATTCAACACAGCGAAGATCACTATTTGACAAAAAATAATTTTATGGGAGGAATAAAAAAATGAACATGAATTTTAAACGCAAATTACCCATCCCTATGGAGATAAAGGAACAATACCCATTATCATATAAGCTTGAGCAATTAAAAGTAAAAAGAGATATGGAAATAAAGTCAATATTTGAAGGCAAGGATGATAGATTCATTCTCATTATAGGTCCTTGTTCTGCAGACCACGACGACAGTGTTATAGATTACATTTCACGATTAAGAGAAGTTCAGGAAAAAGTCAGTGATAAAATATTGATTATACCAAGAATTTACACCAACAAGCCAAGAACAACCGGAGACGGATATAAGGGTATGCTTCACCAGCCTGACCCAAACAAAGAATCTGATATGTTAAAAGGTGTTGTTGCAATCAGAAACCTGCACCTAAGAGCAATCGAGGAAACAGGCTTTACTTGTGCTGATGAAATGCTTTATCCCGAAAATTACAGATATCTGTCTGATTTATTATCCTATGTTGCTATCGGTGCGAGGTCTGTTGAAAATCAAAAACATCGTCTTACAGCGAGTGGTCTTGATATCCCTGTCGGTATGAAAAACCCAACTGCAGGTGATATTTCAGTTATGATGAATTCAATCACAGCAGGTCAGCATTCTCATACCTTCATATACAGAGGATGGGAGGTTGAAAGCCAGGGTAACCCTCTTACACACGCAATTTTAAGGGGATATGTTAATAAGCATGGTCAGTCATTACCGAACTATCATTACGAGGACCTTATTCATCTTGCAGAGATTTATGATAAATCAGGACTTTCTAATCCTGCAGTTATTATTGATACCAACCACGCAAACTCCGGAAAAAAATGGATGGAACAGCCAAGAATAGCAAAAGAAGTTCTTCATAGCTGTCGTCATTCAAATGATGTGAAAAAGATTGTCAAAGGCCTTATGATAGAAAGCTACATTGAAGACGGCTCACAAAAGCCTGAAGAATGTATATATGGTAAATCAATTACTGACCCTTGTCTTGGATGGGAAAAGACAGAAAAACTTATCTATGATTTGGCTGATGTGCTTTAAAACAATATTAATTAATATGCTGACAGATTTTCTTCTGTCAGCTTTATTTTTTAACAAGATATTGCTTTTTATAAAAATTATGATATAATATTACTTACCAGACAGTTCGTAACCATCCTGTCTTTAAACAAAACTATTGGAAAGGATGGACACATATGTGTCCTTTTTGTCTTTTAGACAAAAGAAATAAAAAAATGATTAATAAATTAAAAAAAGAATTTTATGAATTCAGTCTACTCTTAAGGTCTGTTCCAACCATAACAACAGTTCTGTTTATTATGTCAGTATTTTCAATGAATTTAATGGCAAATAAAAGTATATCAGTACCTTTTGACTGGCTTAGGCTTGATTGTGGAATTGTTTTCTCATGGCTTGCATTTTTAATAATGGATATTACCACAAGACATTTTGGACCAAAGGGCGCTTCAGAACTTTCAGCTTTTGCAATTATTATTAACTCAATTTTTTGTATTTTGTTCTTCTTTGCAAGCAATATACCGGGTACTTGGAGTCAAGCATATCAATCCACAGAGCTTATAAATAATGCTCTTAACCGTACCTTTGGCGGAACATGGTATGTTCTTTTAGGTAGTTCCTTTTCTTTTTTCATCTCGGCGTTAGTAAATAATTTTTTAAATTATTCCATAGGTAAAGCCTTCAAAAAAAAGCCTGACAGCTTTTTTGCTTATATTATGAGTTCTTATATATCTACTGCTATAGGTCAATTTGTTGATAATTTAATTTTTGCACTTTTTGTAAGTCATATTTTCTTTGGCTGGACACTATTGCAATGTGTAACCTGCGCATTGACAGGAATGCTTGTGGAATTATTATGTGAATTTTTATTCTCAGTATTTGGCTTTAAAATATGCGAAAAATGGAGAAAGGAAAATGTTGGTAAAGAATATATAGATTATAGAAAAGAGGCAAATTAACATGAAAATTTTGATTACAGGCACATCATATGGCATCGGAAAAGAAATTGCCAACAAATTTTTGTCATCAGGTCATATGGTGATTGGAATTGATAAAGAAAAAGAAACTATATCACATAAAAATTATACTCACATTGTAGCAGATATTTTTTCTGACAAGCTCCCCGAAATTCCTGATGTTGAAATTCTTATTAACAATGCAGGAGTTCAAAACTCAGGAATGGATATTGATATCAATTTAAAGGGCACAATACGAATTACCGAAAAATATGCAATTCAAGACAAAATCAAAAGTGTTTTGTTTATAGCTTCTGCCAGCGCTCAAACAGGCTCAGAATTTCCCGAATATGCTGCAAGCAAGGGTGGAATGGTTGCATATATGAAGAATACTGCTTTAAGAATTGCAGAGTTTGGAGCAACCTCAAACAGCTTATCACCCGGTGGAGTCTTAACAGATTTAAATGATCATATCATAAACAATCCTGATTTATGGGAACAGGTTTTAGCTGAAACTCTTCTTCCAAAATGGGCGGATACTAAAGAAATTGCCGAATGGGCATATTTTGTGACAGTTATAAATAAATCAATGACTGCACAGGACATCCTGATAGATAATGGAGAGGCAGCAAAATCTAATTTTATATGGTAAAAAAATCCACTCTTTATGAGTGGATTTTTCTATATTAGTCATCTTCTTCTGTATCAAATTCAAGTGCTATTTCTTCGTGACAGTTTGGACAGATAATACCCTTTTCATCATCAAGTATATCAAAGTCAATCAAAACATCTTCGCCACAGCTTGGACATTCAATCTCAAAAAATTCATCATCGTCATCAAAGAAATCATCGTCATCATCGCAATCACAGTCACAATCGCAATCGCAACAATCTTCATATACGCAATCTTCAAGGTCTGCAAGGTCCTCATCAATTTCGTCAACCTTTTCTTCGAGCTCATCGTGAGCATTCAAAACATCGTCAACAGCCTCTGCAATTTCATCAATTGCATCAATAAGCTTTAATAAAACCTTACCTTCTGCAGTTTCATCTGAAATGTTTAATCCTTCTGCCAATCCCTTAATATACGCAATTTTACTTGTTAGAGTTTCCATAATAAATCCTCCTTAAAAAGAATTACACTCTTTCCATATACTCTCCGGTTCTTGTATCAACACGGATTATATCGCTTCCATCAACAAACAATGGAACTTGAATAACAGCACCTGTTTCAAGTGTTGCAGGCTTTGTTGCACCTGTTGCAGTATTTCCTGCAAAGCCAGGTTCTGTTTCTGCTATAGCCAATTCAACGAATGTAGGTGGTTCTATACCAAATACACTGCCCTTGTATGACAAAATCATACAAACCATGTTTTCTTTAACAAACTTCAATGCATCTCCAACCTCATTCTTACCGATAGGAACCATATCAAATGTTTCAGGATCCATAAAGTAATAAAGGTCACCATCATTATAAGAATATTCCATATTCTTCTTTTCAATTCTTGCAGGCTCAACCTTTTCAGTAGGTCTGAAAGTTTTTTCGACCACGCCGCCTGTCATAACATTTTTTAGCTTTGTTCTTACAAACGCTGCACCCTTACCAGGTTTAACATGCAAAAACTCCACAACTTGAAATACATTACCTTCAAATTCAAAAGTAACTCCATTTCTAAAATCACTTGCTGTAATCATAAAAATTTCCTCCATAAATTTTATTTTAATTCAATTATCTGATAATATTCAGATTATTAAAATTTTTATATCAAAACAGTTCCCACCGTACTGATATTACATTACCAATATATTGTAATATATTTTTATAAAAAAAACAAGACCTTTTTTAAATAATTAATAAATCTTTTTCAGATTTTGTTAGATTTTGCACATTATCTGGAGTAATTAGCACCAAATCTTCTATTCTTACTCCCCCAAAACCCTCAATATATATCCCAGGCTCGACAGAAATAACATTACCTACTTCTAAAACATCATCGCTCCTTGGTGAAACACTTGGAGCCTCATGTATTTCCACACCAACACCATGACCTGTTCCGTGACCAAAGAACTCACCATAGCCATATTTGTTTATAATATTTCTTGCCAGTTCATCAGCATCTTTACACGAAATTCCTGCCTTTAATTTACTGATACACTCTCTTTGTGCCATTAGCACAATTTCATATATTTCTTTTTGCCTTTGTGATGCTTGTCCAACAACAACAGTTCTTGTCATATCGGAACAATATCCATCAAGGACACACCCAAAATCAAGTGTTAAAAAATCTCCATTTTCAATCACCTTATCAGTTGCAATACCATGAGGCATAGCCGAACGGACTCCTGATGCACAGATAGTTTCGAATGAGGTTTTCTCTGCTCCATTTCTTCTCATAAAAAATTCAAGCTCAATTGCAATTTCTTTTTCCGTTTTTCCTGGTTTAACGAGGTCAATAATATAGCTAAATGCTTCATCCCCTAATTCTTCTGCCATAGAAATCTTTTTAATTTCTTCGCTATCTTTTATTCTTCTTATCCTTTTTATCTCTTTTGAAAATGGTTTTAATTTTTTTCCATAACCACTTAATTTTGAAAACTTAGAAACTGTCACAAAATCCTCTTCTATGCACAACACACTTTCCCGAAGTGATTTTATTACTTCCTCTATTTTTGAAATGTCTTGTATTTCATATGTTGGAGACTGAATTTTTGCCTGTATCGTATATCTTGAATCTGTTAATAGGAGTTGTGATTCTTTTGTTATTATCAAAACAGCGTCCTCTGATTCAAAACCACTATAATAGAAAATATTGGGATAAGAGCTTATAAAAATCGCTTCATCTTCACCAATAATCTCCCTGAGCTTATCACTTCTCATTTTTTTTAATCTCCCCTAAATTCATAATAGCTCAATTTCTTTCATCAATTCATCAATAATTCTATCTTCGCTTACTTTTCTGATTATTTCTCCACGCTTGAAAATCAAGCCTTCTCCATTTCCGCCTGCAATTCCAATGTCAGCTTCCCTTGCTTCTCCTGGGCCATTTACTGCACAACCCATAACTGCTACTGTTATATCCTTTTGAATATCCCCAATTCGCTTTTCAACTTCATTTGCAATTTCAATAAGATTAATTTTTGTTCTTCCGCAGGTTGGACAGGAAACAAGCTTTGCTCCTCCCTTTACTAAACCCAAAACCTTAAGAATTTCTTTTGCAGCATAAATTTCTTCAACAGGGTCTGCAGTCAATGAAACTCTTATTGTGTTTCCAATACCCTTAGCCAATAGCGAGCCAATACCAATTGATGATTTAATTATTCCTCCACGCAATGTTCCTGATTCTGTCACTCCGACATGTAATGGTATATCACACAATTTATCAAGCTTTTCATATACCTCTATTGTTCTTTTTACATCAGATGTTTTAATTGATAAAACAACATCGTGGAAGTTAAATTTATCTAATATCTCAACATGACGCATTGCACTTTCAATCAGTGCATCTGCAGTCGGGTGAGAGTATTTTTCCAACAAATCCTTTTCTAAAGAGCCTCCATTAACACCAATTCGGATAGGAATTCCTTTATCCTTTGCCATATCCACAACTGCTCTAACTCTATCTTCACTTCCAATATTCCCTGGGTTTATTCTTATTTTATCAACGCCATTATCCATACACTTTAATGCTAATTTATAATCAAAGTGGATATCTGCAACCAGTGGAATGTTTATTTGTTTTTTTATTTTTCCGATTGCTTCTGCAGCCTCCTCATCCAAAACTGCGCACCTTATTATCTGGCAGCCTGCATTTTCCAATCTTCTTATTTGTTCAACTGTTTTTAAAACATCTCTTGTGTCAGTATTTGTCATAGACTGAATTGATATGGGAGCATCTGCACCAATCAAAACTCCTCCAACATTGACTAATCTTTTTTTCATCTTTATTCCCTCCGAATATAATTTGCAAAAACAGACAGAAATACTTCAACTTCTGTCTGTTAATTTATTAATTAGCATAATAAGTTTTTATAACCATACCGCCATTAAGAGTTCCTGAACTACTCATATACTCTCTGTAGCCGGTGCAATATCCATAAAAATTCAGCTTATCCCCTTGACGGATATTAACTCCGTCGCGTCCTATGTATTCAATACATATATTCTTAAAGTTATTTCCCGCTATATTCATAACATAGTAAACTGTCATATCATCCTGAATTGCAATCTCAGTTATAACACCACTTATTTTAATATTTTTATTAATGTAAGCATCTGTATTAGATTCAAGTTGTGCAAAGGTTGTTTCTTTACAGGCTTCCTTATAATCACTTTCAGTTGGAATATCAGAAACAAATCTACCTGAATAGATTTCATTACCCAAACTATCATAAATTGTTGCCATACCATTTAAACGACCTGAAATAAACTCTCCTTTTCTGACTATTTTATCCTCAGGATTATACCAGATACCATATCCATCAAGAACGCCTTGTTCAAAATTTCCTACATATCTTGAACCATCATCAAAATGCATAGTTCCAAAGCCGGTTATTTCTCCGCCTGCAAATTCACCATTATAAACAACACTCTTTCCCTTATTGTCATAATATGAAAAAGAACCATTTCCGTCAGGCACTTCGTTATACATTTCTCCAGTATATACTCCATCGCGCCTTCCATCTATAAACCTGACACTTAAATTATAATTTTCAACCTCAAAAATTCTGCTTTCATCCACAATGCTATCTTCAATCATTTCAATTTCCGAGTATCTAACAAAGTACTTTTGAATAAACCCAAGTTTTTCGTAATTTTTCTTTAGTTTTTCAACAACGCTGATATATTGAGGAGGCTCATCCACATATTTCCTTATAGTTCTATTGAAGTGTATTATAACAACACTGTTATAAACAATCAAAACAGCCAAAATAACCAAAATACATTTTGACAGAGTATTCATTCTAAAATATTGAAATTTTGTATATTCTGTGCCACAGATTGGACAAGTCTCTGACTTTTCAGGAACCATCATCCTGCACACAGGACATTTCTTTAATTTCATTATATCACTCCACTTTATATTGAAATTATATCTAATTGATTTTTTTATTATATCACAATATATCACTCTTGACAAGTATTGATTTTTAACATATTTTTGTTTTTCTTTTTAATAAAACTGAGCATATCATTAACATTACAGGAAATATGGTTGCTCCTAAAAGCCCTGCCTTTAAGGGCGAATTATAAATACTTATTTTTGATGAGATTTGAGCAACAAATGTAGGTCCGATACAACAACCTATATCTCCACTCATTGCTAATAAACCAAATAATGCTGCTCCGGCAAATGAACAATGTTTTGAGGCAAGGCTTAATGCTCCCGGCCACATCATAGCAACCCCAACTCCTACAACAGCACAGCCAATTAATGATATAATGGGTTTTGGGGAGAAAACTGCCACAAGATATCCAAGCACACAAATCGCCGAACTAACAGATAAAACATCAAATAAATTAAATCGTTCAATATGTTTTCCGAAGAACATCCTTGTCACACCCATTGTCAAAGCAAATAAACAAGGTCCTAATAAGTCACCCATAGTTTTTGAAACTCCCAGTCCTGTTTCAGCAAATAGTGACGCCCATTGTGCCATTGCAATCTCTGCTGCTCCTGCACATAGCATAATAACTAAAAACACCTTAAATATTCCGTTTGAAAAAATCTTCTTGTATGACACCCTTTTAACATCTTCCCCAAAATGAATGATGGGAACTTTTGTAAACATAATAATAGCAAAAAGTGGCATAATAGCCCACAGATAGCATAAGCATACCCAATTATCTGTTCCCCAAATCCCGAAAAACAAGGTGGTTCCAACTATAACCAAAATACTTCCCCATGAATAAAACGAATGAAGAATGCTCATATCTGATTTTTTATTATCTCCGGGTAACGCCTCAACTGTCGGACTAATCACAACCTCCATCATACCACTACCTATCGCATATGTTATAACTGCTGCAATAATACCAAAAAACGGCGATATTATTCTCGGTAATGTTCCAAGCAATATCAAACCAAGCATAGCCAAAGTCAATGCACAAAGCATCGCTCTTCTATACCCTATTTTGTTAATGTATCGTGAGCATATGAAATCAACAACAAGCTGAACCCCAAAATTAGCTGTTATAACCATTGAAAGCTCAATCAAACTTACCCCAAAGTCCTTTTGAAATATGATAAACAAAAGCGGAGTATAGTTGTTTATTACAGCTACTATTGTATATGCTAAATAACAAGCCAATTTTGTGTGTCTATATGTTAATTTCATTTTCCCCTCGCACTAAGACGCTGTTATGCCCAAAGCAACACAGCGTCTTTTTTATTAAATATCAAGATTTGAAACATATTTTGCGTGTTTCTCAATAAATTCTCGTCTTGGTTCAACCTTGTCCCCCATAAGAATTGTGAAAGTTTCATCTGCCATAATGGCATCCTCTAATTCAACCCTCAAGATTGTTCTTGTTTCAGGGTTCATTGTTGTTTCCCAAAGCTCTGAGGCATCCATCTCTCCAAGACCTTTATATCTTTGAACCTTACAATTTCCACCCATTTCAGCAATCAAAGCATCTCTTTCATTATCTGAAAATGCAAATTTCTCAACAAGGTTTGCATTCTTACCTTTGAAAACTTTATATAGTGGCGGTTGAGCAATATATATATTTCCATTGTCTATAAGAGGACGCATATATCTAAAGAAGAATGTTAATAAAAGTGTTCTGATATGTGCTCCGTCGACATCGGCATCGGCCATAATAATAATTTTACCATACTTCAGCTTATCTAAATCAAGTTCATCACCGATACCTGCTCCCAAAGCATGAATTACAGGCAATAGCTTTTCATTTGAGTAAACCTTATCAATTCTTGATTTCTCCACATTGAGCATTTTTCCCCAAAGCGGAAGAATTGCCTGAAATCTTCTGTTTCTTCCCTGCTTAGCAGAACCTCCCGCAGAATCTCCCTCGACGATATAGAGTTCTGCATAATCCTCTCCCTCATCAGTACATTTTGCAAGTTTTCCTAATAATGCAGCGTTAGAAACATTTGAATTCTTTCTTGTTGCTTCTCTTGCCTTTCTTGCTGCCTCTCTTGCACGGGATGCTGTCAAGGTTTTTTCAATAATTGTTTTAGCAATCCTTGGATTTTCTTCAAGGAATGCAGCAAATTTATCATTTATAGCATTTTCAACAAGTGTTCTTGCCTCTGAATTACCAAGCTTTGTTTTCGTTTGACCCTCAAACTGTGCCTCCGAAAGTTTAACGCTTATGATAGCAGTCAGGCCTTCTCTTGTATCCTCTCCTGATAAATTCTGGTCCTTCTCTTTTAGCAGATTATTCTTTCTTGCATAGTCATTGATAACTCTTGTCAATCCTGACTTAAAGCCTGTTTCGTGAGTTCCGCCATCTCCTGTATGAATATCATTAGCAAAGCTCATTATAACCTCACTGTATGAATCAGTGTATTGCATTGCAAGCTCTAATGTCATATCATCCTTTATTGTTTCAATATAGATAACATCATCATGTAAAGGGTCTTTATTTCTGTTCTTATATGATACAAATTCCTTTATACCGCCCTCAGCATATAACTCAATCTCACTTACAGGGTCAACTCTCTTATCAATGAATACTATTCTTACACCCTTATTTAAGAATGATTGCTCTCTTAATCTGTTTAATAAAATATCATAATCAAATTCTAACACCTCAAAGATTTCAGGGTCAGGAAGGAAAGTAATTTTTGTTCCTGTTTTTGTTGTATCTCCGATAATTTTGAGTTGACAAGTTGGCTTACCTCTTTCATAGCTTTGATAATAGACATGCTCACCATTTGAAACCTCTACCTCCAACTTTTGTGAAAGAGCGTTAACTACTGATGAACCAACACCATGTAAACCTCCGGATACCTTATATCCTCCACCACCGAACTTTCCGCCTGCATGAAGGATTGTTAAAACAACTTCGACTGTCGGAATTCCCTGTTGAGGATGAATTCCAACAGGAATTCCACGGCCATTATCAGTTACAGTTACAGAATTATCAGGATTGATTTCAACAATAATTTTGTCACAATAGCCAGCAAGAGCTTCGTCAATTGAGTTATCCACAATCTCATATACCAAATGATGTAAACCAGGGGATGCAGTTGATCCGATATACATACCGGGACGCTTTCTTACGGCATCAAGTCCTTCCAAAACCTGTATTTGGTTTTCGTCATATTTTACTTCATTTCTCTCATCCATAGTTTTTCTCCTAATACTAAAAAATCATTTTTCCAAAATCGGAACGCTTATAAATTGTCTGCGACGAAACAGATGATATGTAAACCTTATTTTGCCCATCACAATTAACCACAACATATGATTTAGGTAAATCGTCACAAATGTCTATGACCTCATCATTTTTTTGTGCCATAGTCAAAAAATCACGACTTTGCTTTGATATTGTGGTGTTGTCCATATCAAAAACTGCAATGATATCTGTTTTTCTCACGACAACATCATTTCCGATATGCAAAAACACTGTTTTTCTCCTCCTGTTTAAGTGTTTTCAAGCCTTTATAAAACACTTAAAATTACTAATCCAATTCTATCTAATATTATACACTATTTTTACAAAAAAAGCAACACTTTCTTACGCTTTTTAGCTACATTTTTTGAATATTTTTTATGTTATTTAAAAGCATACAAATTTATTAAAAAATAATATCATATAATGGGTAAAAAAAGGAGATTTGATATGAAAAAATTAACTGTTTGCGATATGCACTGCGACACCTTAACCAAGGCATTTGAC
>JAZNOH010000063.1:0-1956 GCA_045580715.1 Clostridia bacterium | reverse complement strand
TTCATTGTTTATGGCAATCAAAGACCATTACAATGGTCTGGAATGGCATAAATGGGACACTGACATAAAAATGAGAAAGCCTGACGCAATTTCAAAATACAAAATTTTATTTAAAGATGAAATTGAGTTCTGGTACTATGTCCAATATAAGTTTTATACGCAATGGGAAAAATTAAAAAGCTATGCAAATAAAAAAGGTATTAAAATAATAGGAGATATTCCAATTTATGCCTCAATGGACAGTGCTGATGTATGGGCAAATCCATTACTCTTTCAATTAGATGAGGAAAATGTTCCTATAGCAGTTGCAGGATGTCCACCCGATTCCTTTTCTCCCACAGGTCAGTTATGGGGAAACCCACTATATGATTGGAAAAAGCACAAGGAAACAGGATATAATTGGTGGACAAAAAGATTAGAACATTGTTTTAATTTATATGATATTGTCAGGATAGACCATTTCCGTGGTTTTGATGAATATTATTCAATTCCGTTTGGAAACAAGGATGCAACTATTGGCGAATGGAAAAAAGGTCCTGGGATTGAGCTTTTTAAGGCAATGGAGGATGCACTTGGAAAAAAAGAGGTTATTGCAGAAGACTTAGGTTTTATCACAGATTCTGTTAAACAGCTGTTAAAGGAAAGCGGTTATGCGGGAATAAAGGTATTGGAGTTTGCCTTTGATGCAAGGGATACAGGTTGTCAAAACGACTATCTTCCCCATAATTATCCTGATAATTGCGTTGCTTATACAGGCACTCACGACAATCAGACTCTAACCTCTTGGTTTGAAACAATCTCCAAAGAAGAACAACAGCTTGTAAGAAACTATATCTGCGACAGGTATACTCCTACAGAGGAGCTGAATATCCCTCTGATATCTCTTTTAATGATGAGTAATGCTAAAATCTGTATTATTCCTATTCAGGATTATTTAAGATATGGCGATGAAGCAAGAATTAATACTCCATCAACACTTGGCGAAAACTGGCGTTGGAGGCTTTTAAAAGATGCATTAACAGAAACTTTGCAAAATGAAATTTACTCTGTTACAAAAAGGTATGGGAGATGTTAGATTTATATTTAACATCTCTTTATTAAAAAATGCAAAAATGCTTGATTTTTGATAAAAATGGTGATATAATTTACAGTAGAAAAGTTTCTTTAAAAATTAAAAGGTGAGAAAAATGAACATAAATGAGATTATAACAGGTGAAACTGATAAATTAAGAATAATCCAAGAGCTTGTTCCGGGCAAACAAATTACCCTGGCTCATATCATTGCAGCTCCTGATAAAATTGTTTATCAGAAGCTTGGTTTAAATCCTGACATTGATTATAACAAATCTGCAATTGGAATTTTGACTGTCAGCCCTGCAGAAACTGCTGTTATCGCTGCAGACATTGCCTTAAAAACATCAAACGTTGAATTAGGATTTGTTGACAGATTCAGCGGAACATTGATTGTAACAGGAATGGTTTCTGACACTCAGGCTGCAATTGAAGCTGTTGTTAAATATATCCGTGATACTCTTGGCTTCTCTGTTTGTGAGGTCACAAGAACATAATGAAAAAAATAATACTTATCGGCAGAAGCGAGAGTGGAAAAACCACCCTTACACAAGCCTTAAAGGGAGAAAAAATACAATATCATAAAACTCAATACACAAACCATTATGATGTTATAATTGATACTCCGGGAGAGTACCTCCAAACCAAAAATCTTGGTGCTGCACTTGCTATGTATACCTATGAAGCAAGAGTTGTGGGACTTTTAATCAGCGCAACTGAGCCTTATTCACTCTTTCCGCCTTGTATAACACCTATGGCAAACCGACCAGTTATCGGAATAATAACAAAAATAAATGACGAGGGCGCAAATGTTCCTCAGGCCGAAACTTGGCTTGAGTTAGCGGGTTGTGAAGAAATCTTTAAGGTTGATTCTGTTACAGGCGA
>JAZNOH010000062.1:0-2617 GCA_045580715.1 Clostridia bacterium | reverse complement strand
CTTTACTTTTTTATGCTTTTACATGAATTTATAGCTGTAGTGATATTGAATAGTTTCTGGATAAATAATGGGATTGGGGTTATATTTAATGGCACGATTCCATAAAAGTGTGGATACATAGTAATTGTGTCTTATGATTATAACTGAAATGGAGATGTTAAAGTTATGAAGAGAATAGTAACTATTTTATTAGTTTGTGTAATGATGTTATCATCTATGAGTTGTTTAGTTTTTGCTGGTGATGCTAATACAATGCCTTATTTTACTGGTGCTGCTACTTGGACTTTGCAAGATTCTACTAAAGCAAAAATAGCCAGAGTTATGACTGGTGAGGGTGGAGAAGAGGATTTATATGCTTGTAGATTACTTCTTTCTCATTTTGCTAATTTGTGTGAAGAAAAAGGTGCTTATTCTGAGGCGGCTGTAAAAAAGGTGTTAAATTCTTGGTATGCTAGTGGTTCAGAGAGAAGTAAGCCTTCTGATGAAGCTTGGCAGGCAATGGAAGAAGTATTGATAAAAGGGTATAGATTTTTACCTCGTTATATAACCGAGTTTGATGGTTTTTGTGAATTATATCAAAGTTTTGGAAGTGGAAAGATAAAGATGGATGGTCAGTCGGCTTCAAATAAAAAACAAGCGGCTGAAATGGTGGCTAATGCTATACCTCATCAGACTTGGGTAAAAGGTCCTTATGGTGGTGAGGGGTATTTTTATACATATTTTCATGATGGTGTGAATGGTAATATATTTTATTATAACCCAAAGGGCGTTTTATATGAACAGTATAAAGGTGATGATACTTTGTTAGCATCTTCTAATGCTGCTCATGGTATTCCTGTATATTTTTGTGGTAAGAGAATGTCATCAGATAAGGGTGCTGCTTTTATAAATGATGCAGGGCGTACAATGGTGCCTTTAAGGTCTTTTGCTGAAACAATAGGTCATGAAGTTTTGTGGGATGATAGTTCAAAAACAATTACTATAGTAGGTCAACCTAATGTTTATTTTCAGTTTAATTCCTATAATTATAGGGTTGGTGAAATAGTTTATTCGATGGATACTACTCCTTCTGTAATTGCTGATAGAACTTATATTCCTTTGCGTTTCGCTGCAGAGGCTCTTGGGTATAAAGTAACTTGGAATGATGCAGAAAAGACTGCTTATTGTGATTAAGTAATATGTAGTCAGGGCTATTCATTTAATTTGTGTGAAGATGCATAGTTTTTCATGGGATAATTCTGTGACAGATAAGTTATTTTAAGTGTCTGAAAGGGCAGATAAAGATGGTTTGGTTGCAGTTTTTAAGAAATTATTTACATATATAAATAATATAAGTGAGATTAAGAATGTAAATATTTCTTTTGATGATGTTGAAAGAGAAAGTAGATTAGCATCAAAAAGGATAAATTATGAGAATTCTTTGGAATATTTATATCCAAATTTGGCAGAAGAATATTCTGATAAGAATATAGTAAAGGCTTCAGAAATACATAGCGGTTAGTCAAAAAAGGTATTTCTTTGTGTTGTTCTTCTTGTTCTAAAAAGAAATTACATCGTTCTGTATCTCTTGAAGATATTCAAAAATTAATGTTTAGGAGGAAATGAGTATGTTTAAGTTTGAAGTACTTAACGAATTAACTTTGAAGGCAACATCTCTCGATGGTCAAGGTTGTATTCACTCAAAGGCAGGCGCTTGGATAGGTGGCTGGGGTGGACAGTATAAGTTCGAGAAAGAACTTTTAGGTCCTGGTGGTAATCCTATGCAAGCTTTAATGGGACAGATTGGAAGAAGATTGACAGGTGAAAATTTACCTCTCATGAAGGTTCAAGCATCTCCAAATTGTGTTAACTTATTTGCAAATTTAGGTCAACATGTTACAATCATACCACTTCAACAGGGACAGACATTATGTGTTGAGTCAGAGAATATTTTGGCGTTTACAGATACATGTAAATATGGTGTGAAAATTCTTGGTCAGGGTGTTGTATCTCAGAAGGGGTTATTCACTTCAACATTGACAGGTATGGGACCTGGTGCAGAAGTTGCAATTTTGACAGATGGCAACCCAGTAATTTTGAACAGTGCAAATGGTGGATGTGGTTGTGACCCTGATGCACATATTGCACATATAGGTCAAGACCCTGGATTTAAGCTTAATTTGTCTTGGAAGAACTTGATTGGTCAGGCGAGTGGTGAATCATATCAATTCGAGTGGAAAAATCCTGGAACTATGGTAATTCTTCAGCCTAGTGAAAGAAAATCGGGTTTGGATATTGGTATTGATGGTAGTGGTGGAAAACCAACTACACAGAATAATCAGACATTTGGTCAAGGTATGGGAGAAATTGGTGATACTCTTGGCAGTGTTGGTAATATGCTTGGTGGATTGTTTGGCAGATAAAAATAAATTGAGGTGTAGGGCGGAAGTTCTACACCTTTTTTATTAGATGTATTCTTGATTTCTTTTGTGTTTTATGGTATAATAAGGATAATAAATGAAGGAGTGATATTCGTATGGCAAGTATCAATGGTATTGAAATTAAAAATTTAAAAACTTTTAGGGGTCATGAAGGTGAGCCTTTGTATCAGGGTACTATTTATAAGAATGGTGCTAAA
>JAZNOH010000061.1:0-2462 GCA_045580715.1 Clostridia bacterium | reverse complement strand
CATGTATATTCAATGAACAAGCCTGATGTTGCCGAGAAGATACAGAGTAATCTGTCCGATATATTGGGGTAATTATGGATAATATCGTATACATAAAAGATTTTGGCGAACTGCCTGTAAATAAAAAAGAAATTTTGAGATATGCAGGCGCAAAAGAGAATTCGATAGAGCTTGATGAGAAAATTGATGAGTGTATTGGAGAAATTTTGTTAAAATCAAAGGTGTGCTTTTGTGAGTTTCCTGTTAAATTTTATGACGACTATATTGACTTATCATTTATTAAAAGTCAATCTGAAGATTTAAGGAAAAATTTAAAGGATTGTTCATCCGTTGTTTTGTTTTGCGCAACTGTCGGGATTGAAATTGACAGATTAATCTGGCGATATTCAACAGTTTCACCTCTAAAGTCATTACTATTTCAGGCAATAGGAACAGAGAGGATAGAAAGTCTTTGTGATGCTTTTAATGAGTATATTAGGGAAGAAAAAAGAGGTTTAAAAAAATTCACAAGACCTCGTTTTAGTGCAGGCTACGGAGATTTTTCAATTGAAGCACAAAAGGATATAATAAGGGTGTTGGATGCATCAAGGAAAATTGGTGTTACATTGAATGAAAGTCTTTTGATGTCACCCTCAAAATCGGTAACTGCGATTATAGGAATTTCTGATAAAAATATATGTGAAGATAAAAAAGAATGTGAGATTTGCAAAAAGAAAGATTGCGAATACAGGAGAAGAAATGAAAATACTTGATTACCTAAAGGATAATATTTTATACCTCGACGGAGGTATGGGAACACTTTTGCAAAAGCAAGGGCTAAAGCCCGGAGAATTGCCTGAGCGATGGAATATTTCACACAGAGAAGATATTATAAAAATTCACTGTGATTATTTTGATGCAGGAGCAAACCTTGTGAATGCAAATACTTTTGGTGCAAATTCTTTAAAGTTTGATGATATTGAGCTTGAAGAGATTATAGAATCGGCAGTTGAAAATGCAAGAAAGGCAATAGATATGAGTAAAACCCAACAGGAAAAATGGGTTAGCCTTGATATTGGACCGACAGGAAGAATGTTAGCGCCATATGGTGATTTTGATTTTGAAGAAGCAGTAGAGGTTTTTTCAAAAACTGTGAGACTCGGAGCAAAATATGGAGTGGATTGCATTTTTATTGAAACAATGAATGACAGCTATGAAACAAAGGCAGCAGTTTTAGCGGCAAAGGAAAACTGCGATTTGCCTGTGTTTGTTTCAAATGCATACGGAGAAGATAAAAAGCTTATGACAGGAGCATCCCCTCTTTCTATGGTTGCAATGCTCGAGGGTATGGGAGTTGACGCCGTTGGTGTCAATTGTTCGCTTGGACCAAAAGCACTTTTTGATGTGGTTTCGGAGTATCTTGAAAGTGCGTCAGTTCCCGTGATTTTAAAGCCGAATGCAGGATTGCCAAAATCAGTTGATGGTATGACGGTTTATGATGTGTTGCCAAAAGAATTTGCAGAGGATATGTCTGTTTTAATAAAAAAAGGTGTCAGGATGGCAGGAGGATGTTGCGGAACAACACCCGAATATATTAAAGAGCTTACAGATAAATGTAAAGATATAAAGCCTGTTAAGATATCAGCTAAGGAAGATACAATAGTGTCATCCTATACTCATGCAGTTAAATTTGGTGAAAAACCTTTGTTAATAGGCGAGAGAATTAATCCGACAGGTAAAAAACTATTTAAAGAAGCCCTAAGAACAAATAATATTGACTATATATTAAAAGAGGGAATAAGCCAACAGGAAAAGGGTGCAGACATTCTTGATGTAAATGTCGGATTACCTGAAATTGATGAAGTCAATATGTTAAAAACTGCAGTTTGCGAACTGCAGGCAATTATTGATTTACCATTGCAGATTGACACAAGCAATACAGATGCAATGGAGATTGCCCTTCGCAGATATAACGGCAAGGCAATGATTAACTCCGTAAACGGAAAAAAAGAGAGTATGGATAAAGTTTTTCCTCTTGCAAAAAAATACGGCGGAGTTATTGTTGCACTAACCCTTGATGAAGCAGGAATTCCTGATAAGGCAGAGGACAGGTTAAAAATTGCAAGAAAAATTTTAGAAGAAGCAAAGAAATACAAAATAGATAAAAAGAATATAGTATTTGACCCATTAGCATTAACAATCAGGGCAGATAAGAAGGCAGGCAGAGAAACCCTAAAAGCCATCAAGCTTATTAAAGAGGAGCTTGGAGCACACACATCCTTAGGTATATCCAATGTTTCCTTTGGTTTGCCAAAGAGAGAAATTATAAACAGCACATTTTTTACGATGGCACTAAACTCGGGATTATCAGCAGCAATTATGAACCCTTATTCTCTTGATATGTTAAAAGCATATTATGCATTCTCGGCAATAAATGGAATTGATGATAAGTGTTTAGAATATATTAGGTTTACAGATACCTT
>JAZNOH010000060.1:0-27930 GCA_045580715.1 Clostridia bacterium | reverse complement strand
GAATATATAGAAGAGGCTAAAAAAAATGGTGAGTCGCTTGGCGGAGTTGTTGAGACAATATATAAAAATGTCCCAAAAGGTCTTGGCAGCTATGTTCAATATGACAGAAAGCTTGATGCAAGGATTGCTATGGCAGTTATGGGTATACAGGCAATAAAAGGCGTCGAGATTGGTAAGGGATTTGAATGTGCAAAAGAGGTTGGCTCAAAGGTCCACGACGAAATTCTTTATGATGGAAAGTTCACAAGAAGAACAAACAATGCAGGTGGAATAGAGGGTGGAATGTCAAATGGAGAGCCGATTGTTGTAAGAGCAGCCATGAAGCCTATTCCAACATTATATAATCCTCTTAAAACTGTAGATATCGATACAAAAGAAAGTGTTAAGGCATCTGTTGAACGCTCTGACATATGCGCTATATACGCCTGTTCAGTTGTTGTAGAAGCGTGTGTCGGATTTGAAATTGCAGCTGCGTTTTTAGAAAAATTCGGGGCAGATTGCTTTGAAGATATAAAAAAATCATATGAATTGTATTTAAAAAGAATAGAGAATTATTGAAAGAAGTGGCAAAATGTATAATCCAAAATCATTAAAGGCAGAGGAATTTATTTCTAATGATGAGGTTTTAGAAAGCGTTCAATATGCTGAAAAAAATAAAAATAATGTTGAACTTATAGATAAAATACTGGAAAAAGCAAAAGAGAGAAAAGGGCTTTCTCACAGAGAGGCTGCAGTTTTATTGTCCTGTGAAATAGAAGAGAAAAATAATGAAATCTATGATTTGGCAGAACAGATAAAAAAGGATTTTTATGGAAACAGAATTGTTATGTTTGCGCCATTATATCTTTCCAACTATTGCGTCAATGGATGTGTTTACTGTCCCTATCATTTAAAGAATAAACACATTCCAAGAAAAAAGCTGACACAGGAAGAAATAAAAAAAGAGGTTATTGCTCTGCAGGATATGGGGCACAAGCGTCTTGCAATTGAGGCTGGAGAAGACCCTGTCAATAACCCTATAGAATATATTCTTGAATCAATAAAGACTATTTATAGCATAAAACATAAAAATGGTGCAATAAGAAGAGTTAATGTTAACATTGCAGCAACAACAGTTGAGAACTATAGAAAACTCCGTGATGCAGGAATAGGGACATATATTTTGTTCCAGGAAACATATCACAAGGAAACTTATGAAAAATTGCATCCGACAGGACCTAAGCATGATTATGCATATCATACTGAGGCAATGGACAGAGCTATGCAGGGTGGGATTGACGATGTTGGTCTTGGAGTATTGTTTGGTTTAGAAATGTATAAGTATGAATTTTCTGCTATACTGATGCACGCAGAGCATCTTGAAGCAGTTTATGGAGTGGGTCCTCACACAATAAGTGTTCCAAGAATTAAAAGAGCAGATGATATTGACCCTGATGAATTTGAAAATGGAATTAGTGATGATATTTTTGCCAAGATTGTTGCTTGTTTAAGAATAGCAGTTCCATATACAGGAATGATTATTTCAACAAGAGAATCTCAAAAATGCAGAGAAAGAGTGTTGCATTTGGGTGTTTCTCAAATTAGTGGAGGTTCAAGGACAAGCGTCGGTGGATATGTTGAGCCAGAGCCTGAGGATGAAAAGTCAGAACAGTTTGATGTATCTGATAAAAGAACTCTTGATGAGATTGTTAATTGGCTTATGAAGATGGACTATATTCCAAGCTTTTGCACTGCCTGTTACAGAGAGGGTAGAACAGGTGATAGGTTTATGAGTCTTTGTAAATCACAACAGATTTTGAATTGCTGTCATCCAAATGCGTTGATGACGCTAAAGGAATATATTGAGGACTATGCGTCTGAAGATACTAAAAAAATTGGTGATGAGCTTATCAAAAAGGAAATTGAAAATATTCCGAGTCAGAAGGTTAGGGATATTGTTTTAGAAAGACTTGATAAGATTAAAAACGGAGAAAGAGATTTCAGATTTTAGGAAATGGGAGAAAGATAATGATTATAGATTCAGTAAAAAACATTAAAAACTATAAGGGACTTGATAAGATATATGATGTCCTTATGTTTATTGATAAAACAGATTTTTCAAATATGCCATTGGGCAAGTATCATATTGATGGCGATAACTTATTTTATATGGTTCAGGAGTATGATACGAAACCAGATAAAAATATAGGAGAGGTGCACGAAAAATATATAGACATACAATTAATTGTTAAAGGCGAGGAAATTATAGGTTATGCACCAATTTCCTGTGAAAAAAAGATTATAGAAGAAAAACCTGACAATGATTGTGTTTTTTATAGCTGTGAAACAACAAAGTTGTTGTTAAAGGATGGGGATTTTATGGTATTGTATCCTAATGATATACACAGTCCCGGATTGATGAATAATGTGCCTTCAAAATGCAGAAAGGTTGTATTTAAAGTTAAAATATAATTATATATAGCAACTATTATGCATAATTATATTAAGAAAGGAATTGATGATATGAAAGTATTACTTATAAACGGAAGCATGAGAGCTAATGGCTGTACATATACTGCATTATGCGAGGTTAAAAAAGAATTGGAGCAAAATGGAGTTGAAGCTGAAATTTTCCATGTAGGGTCAAAGCCCATTGCAGGGTGTCTTGGATGTAAGGCATGTGTGAAACTGGGTAAATGTGTTCAGGATGATGTTGTGAACGAGGTGTTGGGAAAAATTGAAGAGGCTGACGGTTTTGTTTTCGGAACTCCTGTTCATTATGCGGCTGCATCAGGCTCGATAACATCTTTTCTTGACAGATTATTCTATAGTAATTCCAAAAAGTTTGCAGACAAACCTGGTGCTGCAATAGTGAGCTGCAGAAGAGGCGGTGCAACAGCAGCATTTGACCAGATGAATAAATATTTTGCCATTTCAAATATGCCTATGGTCACATCTCAATATTGGAATATGGTTCATGGAAATACACCAGAGGAGGTAGTAGAGGACCATGAGGGTATGCAAACGATGAGAACATTAGCAAAAAATATGGCGTGGATGCTAAAGTGTATCAAAGCAGGAGATGATGCAGGGATTGAGCGTCCGAAACGAGAAGAAAAGATTTCAACAAACTATATACGACTTAATTAAAACAAGGTGGCAATGCCACCTGTTTTTATATGTTTGCATTAAAATGTTTAAATAAAGATTGTTAAAAAAATTTCAAATTTGAAACAAAAAATAAAAAAATATCAAAAAAAGCATATATATTCCACTTTTTTTTGTATATTTTATTACTTTTTGAAATTTATTGTTGAATTTGTTGCAAAAGGGTGATATAATTATTTACAGCTTAAATTATTTAAAAGTGTACTGGTCACATATTTTTGTGACTAATATAGAAAGGGGATTTATAAAATGTCTTATGTTGAAAGAGTTTTAGCAGAACTAAAAGAAAAAAATGCTACAGAACCAGAATTCATTCAGGCAGTTACAGAGGTTTTGGAAACACTAAAGCCTGTTATCGAAAAACATCCTGAATATGAAAAAGCTGCATTGCTTGAAAAAATGGTTGAGCCTGAAAGACAAATTATGTTCAGAGTACCTTGGGTTGATGACAATGGCAAAGTTCAGGTTAACAGAGGTTACAGAGTACAATTTAACAGTGCTATCGGACCATATAAGGGAGGCCTTCGTTTCCACCCATCAGTAAATCTTAGTGTAATCAAATTCCTTGGATTTGAACAAACATTCAAAAACTCTCTTACAAGTTTACCTATCGGTGGCGGTAAGGGTGGTTCAGACTTTGACCCAAGAGGCAAGAGTGACGGAGAAATTATGAGATTTTGCCAGAGCTTTATGACAGAATTATATCGCCATATTGGATCTCATGTCGATGTTCCTGCAGGTGATATCGGTGTTGGTGCAAGAGAAATCGGATATTTGTTTGGTCAGTATAAGAGAATTTGCAATAACTTTGAAAATGCAGTTTTGACAGGTAAGGGAATTTCTTATGGTGGAAGTTTCGTAAGACCTGAGGCGACAGGCTACGGTGCAGTTTATTACTGTAACGAAGTACTAAAGGGCTGCGGAGATAGTATTAAGGGAAAAACTTTCGCAGTTTCAGGCTTCGGTAATGTTGCATGGGGTGCAGTTTTGAAGATTAATGACCTTGGTGGTAAAGTACTTACAATTTCAGGTCCTGATGGATATGTATATGATAAGGATGGTATCACAAAGGAAAAGGCAGCGTATATGCTTGAAATGAGAGCATCAGGAAGAGATAAGGTTCAGGATTATGCAGATAAATTCGGCGCAGAATTCCATGCAGGTGAAAAACCATGGGGTGTTAAGGCAGATGTTATTATGCCTTGTGCGACTCAGAACGAAGTTCAACTTGAAGATGCAAAGAAGATTGTTGCTAATGGCGTTAAGTATTACATAGAAGTTTCAAATATGCCTACAACAAATGAGGCTATTGAGTACTTGCAGGCAAACAAGGTTGTGACAGCTCCTTCAAAGGCTGTTAATGCAGGCGGTGTTGCAGTTTCAGCTCTTGAAATGAGCCAGAACAGTATGCGTTATTCATGGACTGCAGAAGAAGTTGATGAGAAACTTCACGGTATCATGGTTAACATCTACAATAGCTGTGCTCAGGCTGCTAAGGAGTATGGAATGGAAGGCAATCTTATGGCAGGTGCTAACATTGCAGGCTTCTTAAAGGTTGCAGAAGCTATGCTTGCTCAGGGTGTTATATAACTAAATATTAAATAAGCACTTCGGTGCTTATTTTTTTATACAAAATCAGAAAAATGACGATACTTGACAATTGTCAAAAATGACATAAAACTATTGACTATCAAGGAAAAATATTATATAATTATACTGAAAAGGTATAAGCATAAATTGTAGTTTAAAATAATATTAGGAATGGGAAGTAATATAATATGCCTGAAAGAATTTGGCTTTCTACACCTACAATGCATGGTGAAGAACAATTATTTGTTAAAGAAGCTTTTGACACAAACTGGGTTGCACCTTTAGGAAAGAATGTTACAGAATTTGAAAATGAGATAGCATCATATGTTGGTTGCAAAGCAGCAGCGGCAATGACAGCAGGAACACATGCATTACATATGGCTATTAAGCTTGCAGGGGTTAGAAATGGGGACATTGTTTTGTGTTCTGACTTAACCTTTGCTGCAACAGTTAATCCTGTAAGCTATGAGGGTGGAGTGCAGGTATTTATTGATTCCGAAAGAGATACTTGGAATATGGACCCTGAGGCGCTTGAGCTTGCACTAAAAAAATATGAAGGCAAGGTTAAGGCAGTTGTGGTTGCAAATCTTTACGGAATTCCGGCAAAACTTGATGAAATAGTTGGGTTGTGCGAAAAATACGGGGTTATTCTTATTGAGGATGCTGCGGAATCTCTTTCATCAACCTATAAGGGAAAGCAAACAGGAACATTTGGAAAGTATAATGCAATCAGCTTCAATGGTAATAAAATCATAACAACATCAGGTGGAGGTATGTTTTTATCTGATGATGAGGAAACAGTTCAAAGAGTGAGATTTTTTATAACACAGGCTCGTGACCCTGCACCACACTATCAGCATAGCCAAATAGGCTATAATTACCGAATGAGTAATGTGGTCGCAGGTATAGGAAGAGGGCAGCTGTTGCACCTTGAAGAACATAAGGCTTTAAAGACTAAAATTTATGAGAGATATAAAAAGGCATTTTCTGATTTGCCTGTAAAGATGAATCCGTATCTTGAATGTTCATCTCCAAACTTCTGGTTAAGCTGTTTCACAATCAATGAAGAAGCGATGAATAAGGTAAATCCTGAAAAAATCAGACTTGCATTAGAGGCAGAGAACATAGAGGCAAGGCCAATCTGGAAACCGATGCATCTTCAACCTGTTTATTCTGAAAATGATTTCATTTGTATTGGTGAGGATGTTGGAGCAGACATATTTAAAAGAGGTCTTTGTTTACCATCTGATATCAAGATGACAGAAGAACAACAGGACAGTGTTATTAAAATTATCAGGGAGTTATTTTGATGTATAGAAAATACTTAAAACGGATTATTGATATTCTATGTGCATTGGCAGCTATGCTTGTCTTTTCGTGGCTATATATAATAGTTGCTGTTTTGGTAAGAGTAAAATTGGGTAGTCCGATACTCTTTAAACAAAAACGACCGGGATTAAATGGAAAAATATTTACGCTTTATAAATTTAGGACAATGACAGATGAAAAAGACGAAAAAGGAAATTTGCTTCCTGACGACATAAGACTGACAAAATTTGGTAAATTTTTAAGGAACACAAGTCTTGATGAGTTGCCGGAAGCATTTAACATTTTAAAGGGAGATATGAGTGTAGTCGGTCCAAGACCACAGTTAGTCAGAGATATGGTTTTTTTCTCTGAAAAACAAATGTTAAGACAGAGCGTCAAACCAGGTCTTTCAGGGCTTGCACAGATAAAAGGAAGAAATGGTATCACTTGGGAAGAGAAAATTGACTATGATTTGGAATACATAAAAAATATAACATTTATAAATGATTGTAAAATTATATTTATAACAGTCTGGTCTGCATTTTTTAAGCAGGAGGGAATTTCTCAGGAGGGAATGGATACTGCTGAAGACCTCGGAGATTATTTGTTAAGATGTGAAAAGATAAGCGAAGAGGAATACAAAGAAGGTCAAGAGAGAGCATTGGATTTACTCGCACTCTGATAGGAGAGATTTATGGAAAAATTTTCTGTGTCAATATGTGTTTATGGTGGCGACAATGCCCAATATTTTGATTTGGCTATGCAAAGTATATTTAATCAGACGCTAAAGCCTGATGAAGTGGTGCTTGTTGTTGATGGTCCTGTCGGTGATAATATTAATGATGTTATCATAAAACATCAAAGTGAAACACTAAAAGTTATTCGTCTTGAAAAAAATGTTGGACATGGTGATGCCAGACGCATAGGCCTTGAAAATTGTACATATGATTTGGTAGCATTAATGGATGCAGATGATATTTGCATAAGAGACAGATTTCAAAAACAGGTTGACTCATTTACTGAAAATTCGGATATTTCTATTGTCGGTGGCCAGATAAGTGAATTTGTTGACAGCATTGATAATATAGTTGGACAGAGGATAGTACCTCTTGAAGATAAGGATATTAAAGAATATATGAAAAAGCGTTGTCCAATGAATCAGGTTACGGTGATGTTTAGAAAAAAAGATGTTCAATCAGTTGGAGGGTACATCGACTGGTATTGTGAAGAAGATTATTATTTATGGATTAGAATGGCACTTGCTGATTTAGAATTTCTAAATGTGCCCGATGTATTAGTAAATGTTCGTGTGGGAAATGAAATGTACCAAAGACGAGGGGGTCTTAGATACTTTAAAAGTGAGGCAAAGCTTCATAAGTTTATGTATGACAATAAGATAATAGCTTTCCCAAGATATTTTATAAATGTATCAGAGAGATTGATTTTGCAAGTCCTTATGCCAAATTGGTTAAGAGGAATTGTGTTTAAAATATTTGCCAGAGAAAAGACGGAGGGATAATGTTGAAAAAGTATAAGGTTGGATATACTACCGGCGTTTTTGATTTATTTCATATAGGACATCTTAACATATTGAAAAGAGCTAAGGAAATGTGTGAGTATTTAATTGTCGGTGTCAGCACTGATGAACTTGTGCAGGAATATAAGAATAAGACACCGATTATTCCATATGAGGAAAGATGCAAAATTGTTGAAGCAATTAGATATGTCGATAAGGTTGTTCCACAGGAAAACAGGGATAAAATTTCTGCCTTTAATGAACATAAATTTGATGTTATATTTGTAGGTGACGATTGGAAAGGCAGTAAGGTTTTTGAGGAAGTAGATGCATATATGAAATCAAATGGTGCAAGTGGTGTTTGTTATATTCCTTACACTCAAAATGTATCATCAACAATTTTAAAGGATGTTTTAAATAAGATTTATAATGAGGGAAAATGATGTTTGTATATAAAAAGTGGGAAAAGTTTTGTAAAAATCTTTCAGAAAATGAAATACATAGCACAACTGCCTATGATACATTGAAAGAAAAGGAAGAAAATTTTTTAATCCTCAAGCATGATGTTGAAACTAACCCCCAAAAAGCTCTTGCAATGGCAAAAATAGAAAATAAGTATGGTCATTGCGGAGTTTATTATGTTCAGGCATATTTATTGGAAAGCAAAGAAAATATTGATATATTAAAAAAAATTAAGGAATTAGGACATGAGGTTTCGTATCACCATGATGTGATGGACTCTAATTCAGGTGATTTGGCAAAGGCATTAGAAGAATTTGAAACCAACAAGGCTACATTTGAAAAACACGGATTTAATATAAATACTGTTTGCCAGCATGGAAATCCTGTTGTCCAAAGGGTGGGTTATACTTCAAACAGAGATTTTTTCAGGAGTCAGCAAGTTAAGGAAAAATTTAATGAAATTGCCGAGATTATGGTTGATTACAGGGAAAAAATAGGTGTAGATTTTAAATATATATCCGATGCAGGGTATGGTTGGAAGATAATTTATGACCCTGAAACAAACGATATTGTTGATAGTTCCGATAAAGATATAAAACTAAAAGCTTTAGATAAAGTTTTAGATTTTATAAAAAACGAAAATGCTGTTATTCTGAGTACCCATCCACATAGATGGAACAGTAATTTGGTTAGTGCAGTTATAAAAAATATTATATTTAAAACGATAAGATTTATTGCGAAAGTTTTGAAAAAAATCCCGATTATTAATAAAATTATGAGCAAGTTTTATTTTTTAGCGAAGAAAATATGAGGTAAATTATTATGAATGTATTGATTTTTTCACGGATATTAGAGAAAACGGGAGTGGGAAATTACATAAAACAGTTGAGTGAGCAGCTTAATAATGAAGGGCATAAAGTGATTGTGGTTTCCAACACAAAAAAACAGGATATTGCAGATGGGGTGGGATTTATAAAGATTCCTGCAGCATCCAACAACCCTTTAAAAATAATCTCATGTGTCAAAAAATTGAGAGAGATTATTAAAAAGAATAATATTGATGTGGTTCATTGTCATCATAGAAAAGCGGCACTTATTATGAGAATTTATAATATATTTTTTTCAGTTCCGGTTGTTTATACATTGCATCTTGCGAATATACCAAGTGATTTTATACACAGAAAAATGACATTTGTTGGAAATAAGGCAATTGCCATTTCCAATGAGGTTCGTGAGTTTTTGATTACAAAGATAAAGATACCTGCAAAAAAAATAGCCACTGTATATAATGGAGTAAAGGTAATAGAAAGATTATCAGATGACGAAATAATAGAGATAAAAAAAGAATGGAACATTCCAGACGGTAAATATGTTATCGTGATGCATTCAAGAATTGATAAAGTAAAGAATCAAATTATTGTTGTAGAGGCCATAAACGAGTTGCCTGATAGTATAAAACAACAAATAATTGTGGTTTGCAGTGGAGAGAAAACAGGTCAATATTATGATGAACTTGTTGACAAAATAAATGCTTATGGATTGCAGAAAAATTTTGTTTTTGTCGGCTGGGTAAGTGCTGAGAAAATTTTTAGCGTTGCAGATTTCATGTTCCTTCCAAGCACAAATGAAGGATTTGCTTTGTCAGTAGCAGAGGCGTTTATGATGAGAGTTCCTGTTGCAAGAACAAAGACAGCGGGATATGAAGAACAAAAATATTGTCTGCCTATAAAAGCAGATTCTACTTTAGAAATTAAAGAAATATTGTGTGATTTGTGTGTTAACGGAAAGGACCAATATAAAGAAATTATTGATAAGGCTTATGAACTTGCAATGAAAGAATTTACAATTGAAGTTATGACAAAAAGGAATATTGATGTATATAAAGAAGTGAGTGGTAAAAAATGAGCGAACCTTCCGTTAGAGATGTTCAGTACAAAATATTGGAAGTCATGAAGTATATTGATTATATATGCAGAAAAAATGGAATTGTATATTTCATTATGGGTGGTACGGCATTAGGTGCAGTCCGTCATGGTGGATTTATCCCTTGGGATGATGATTTGGATATATTTATGACACCATCTGAATATGAAAAGTTTAAGAAAGCTTTTATTGCCGAAAATAGTAAAAAGTTTATTATACAAGAATGGAAAACAGTTCATAAATATCTTGAATATGCAAAAGTAAGAATGAATGGTACAACATTTATTGAAGAAAGTTTTAAAGATAAAAGGGATATGCATCATGGAATATATGTTGATATTATGATTTTACATAAGGTTCCTGACAATAAATTTATACAGAAAAAAATATACTATCAGTCAAAGTTTGTGACATTGTATGCATTATCTCAAAGAAACTGGAAACCAAAAACAATTGTTCGAAATGTGGTTTTGAAAAGTTTAAAAGTGCTTCCATGTAAGTTGTTAGCAAATTGGTGCTATAAAAATATCTACAAGTATGATACCTTGGATAAAAATTATTGTTGGTGTTATTTTATAACTCCTGCAAAATTTAGAAGTGTTATCTTTGAAAAAGAGTTTTTTGATAGCCATGAAGAAATTAATTTTGAAGGACAGACTCTTTTAGGTCCTGCAAAAATAAAAGAATATCTTGAATACAGATATGGCGATTATATGAAGCTGCCATCAGAAGAACAGCAAAAAGCATCGGTTCATGCAATGATTTATGATGTTGAGAAGGATTATAGGGAGTATGTGATTTGAGAAAGGTGAAGTTATGAGCAAGGTTCAGGTTTTGGTTACAACTATGCATCAAAAGGATTTTTCTAAATATGTTGAAATGAATTTACAGACTGATGCTGTAATTGCAAATCAGGCAGACAATGAATTTATTAAAGAGGCACAAATAAATAATTCTAAAGTCAAGCTTGTTACAACATCCACAAGAGGAACAAGCAAAAATCGAAATATCGCGATAAGTAATATGTTTGATGAAGCAGAATATATTATGTTCTCTGATGATGATTTGATGTTTCATGATGGCTATGAAAGTATAATATTAGAGGAATTTGACAGACATCCTATGGCAGATGCAATAAAGTTTAACCTTAACTGTATATCTAAAAGAAAACTTGCAATGGGGACTATTCAAAAATTTAGAAAAGCAAAAAGAAGACAGTTGTCATCATATGGAGTTTGGGGACTTGTGATAAAAAAAGATGTTCTTTTGGATAGAAATCTTTGCTTTAATGAAAGATTTGGTCCTGGTACTAAAAATTATTGCGGAGAAGACAGTATATTTTTGCAGAAAATGATAAAAAAGGGAATTAGTCTTTATGTTTCTCCGAAGTATATTGCAGATATCGACCAAAGTGACTCCAGCTGGTGTGAAGGATGGAATGAAAAGTTTTTCACTGTAGGCGGTATGGTAATACATGAATGTTATCCAATATTGTCGTTTGTCCTTGTGTTGAGAAGCGCTATTAGGGCATACAAGCGAGGTAAAACAAAGTTATCTCTATTAGAGATTTTAAAATGTTATTATAAAGGCGTGTTTAAAAACATATCAGAAAGGAAGATAGAATTTGTTAAGTAAATACCCTAATTTGCTTGTCATTGCCAATAACAGCCTTTCTGAAAGTAATTCAAACGGAAGAACACTTGCAGGGTTTTTAAAAGGCTGGGAAAAGAAAAATATATCACAAATATATATATCAGGTGAAACTCCATCATCAAAGGTATGTGATAATTTTTATCAAATAACGGATAGGGATGTCTTAAAAGGACTTTATAAGAAAAATATTGTTGGAAAACAAGTTTTTAATAAAAATAAGTCTAATAATGGTTCAAATGTCAAAAAACTAATAAAAGGGAAATCCATTTTAAGAATGTTAATGCGTGACATTTTGTGGGGAACAAATGTATGGTGGAACAAAAGACTAAAATCATGGCTTCATGATTTTTCCCCTGATATACTACTGTTTTTTGCAGGCGAATCTGTATTTACATATAAAATGGCAATGAAAATTGCAAAATACTGCGATATACCAATTGTTGTATATAACAGTGAGGGATATTATTTTAAAGAAAAAAACTATTTAAAAAAAGGTGGAATAATTTCAGATTTAATATATCCGTTTTTTCACAGTAATTATAAACGAATTTACAAAAAATTAATGAAAAAAGCTGTTCACACAGTTTATATAAACGATAAACTAAGGTATGACTATGACGATGAATTCGGATTGCCAAGCACAACGATATACACTGCATCTGACATTAAAGCTGGAGATATAGATAAAAACAATAATTCAACACCGGTTGTTTCATATCTTGGAAATCTTGGTATTGGCAGACATATTGCATTGATAGAAATTGCAGAGGCATTAAATTCGATAAATCCGGACTGCAAATTAGATATTTATGGGAAAATTCCTAACGATAATGTTTTAGAAGCATTTAAAAATTGTTCTGCAATAAACTATTGCGGAACTGTCCCATACAGTAAAGTGATTGAAATTATGCATAATAGTGATTTGCTTGTTCATGGTGAAAACTTCGATGATTTTACGCGCTGGGATTTAAAATATGCATTCACTACGAAAATAGCCGACTCACTTTCTTGTGGGACATGCTTCTTTGTGTATGCACCAGAAGAGCTTGCTTGCACAGAGTATCTTTTGGAAAACGAGTGTGCTTGTGTGGTAACAAACAAAAATCAATTAAGAGTAGCTTTAGAAGAACTATTAAATGATGGAGAACTAAGAGAAAAATATATAAAAAAAGGTTTAGAAATTTCAGCAAAAAATCATAACAGTAAAGAGAATTGTGAAAAATTTCAAAAAATATTAATAAATGTGGTGGAAAAGAAATGAAAGTAATGCAAATAAACTGTGTCTATAATACAGGAAGCACAGGGAAAATAATGTATGATGTACATACAGAATTAAAAAAAAGAGGGATAGAATCTGTCATTTGCTATGGCAGAGGTAAAAAGACCTCTGACGAAAATGTTTATAAAACATCTTCTGAATTTTTAGCAAAATTCAATAATGTTAAATCAAGATTTACGGGAATGCCTTATAATGGCTCGTTTTTTGCCACAAATAAGTTATTAAGAATTATAAAGAAAGAAAATCCCGATGTGGTGCATCTTCATTGCATTAATGGACATTTTGTTAATATTTATCGATTGGTTGAATTTTTAAAGAAAAATAAAATACCTACTGTTGTAACACATCATGCAGAATTTATGTATACAGGCTATTGTGCATATTCGTTTGATTGTGAAAAATGGAAATGTGGATGTGAAAATTGTCCGCACTTATTTAATGGTAGCAAAATTGACCAGTCTAAGAGAAATTGGAAGAATATGAAAAAAGCAACTGACGGATTTAAACAAATTATATCTGTTGCCGTATCCCCCTGGGTGCAGTCAAGAGCAGAAAAATCTGTTTTCTTTGGAAATTATAAGAATACAACTGTCATAAATGGAATAGATTGTGACACCTTTAGATTTTATGAGGATACAGATACAATTAAAAATCAACTTGGTATTCCAGAGCATAAAAAAGTATTAATACATGTTACTGCAAATTTTTCTAACCCTATAAAAGGCGGAAAATATATATTAGATTTAGCAAAAAAATTAGATGATATGGTAGTGATTGTTGTTGGAAGTAATGAAATTGTAGATGATAAACCTGACAATGTGCTATTATATGGCAGAACTGAAAATCAGGAAGAATTGGCAAAACTATATTCAATGGCTGATTTATGTGTGTTAGCAAGCCGCAGGGAAACATTTTCAATGCCTGTTGCTGAGTCGATGTGTTGTGGGACTCCTGTTGTTGGGTTTATGGCAGGAGGTCCTGAATCAATAGCTATTGAGCAGTATTCAAGTTTTGTTGAATATGGAGATAGTGATGCATTAGAGCTTGCTGTAAGGGAAATGCTCAAGAGGAAATTTGTAAAAAAGATACTTGCCCAAAAAGCAAAAGAAGTTTATTCAAAAGAAAATATGTGTGAAAATTACATAAATGTATATAAGGATGTTTTAAAAAATGACTGAAAACAATAAAACAACAAGGACAGAAAAAATAGAAAGTTTTTTATTTACACTACAATTGGTTTGTGTCGTATTAAGTGTATATTATGGGATATGGCAAGTTCCCAAAGCAATGAGCATATTAATTGCAATAAGTTTTATTATTACCGGTTTTTTGGCCTTTATTGCTATTGCTAATAAAAACAACAAATATACTGTTATTATATGGGTGTTTATTACTCTTTTGAGTTTTTTTGGTATGTCACGAGGCAAACCGGATTTTAGTTTTGACTACATGAAAGAATGGATTATATTTATGTCGACTGTCAATCTGTTTTTTTGGGTGTATACAGCAAAAGTTAATGATGGAATGATTAAAAGAATATTTATTTGTGGATTGGCAACGGCATGTATATTTATTTTAGCGTTTTTTATGGGTAAAACAAAAGCAAATTCTAAATTACCTGAGTTAGTAACTTTTGGATTATCAAATCCTAATCTGGCAGGTATATACATTTTGAATGTGTTTTTGTGCGTATTTATTCTGGCAAGATTTTTGAAGGGGAAATTTTTAAAGTTGCTCTGTTATTTAATTTGTGGAGTATTATTCTATTTTATTTATTTAACACGAGCGCGTTCTTGTATTATTGCAGCTATAATATGCATATTGTTTAGTTTTATGCCACATAAAAAATATAGTAGATTTTTAACATTTATGGTCATGATTTTCCCACTGGTTTTTGTATTTGTTTATCTCAATCTTATTGACACAGATGTTGCATATATATTTAGATTTATGGAGTCTGAGGGGAAATCTTTGACATCCAGAGTAAAAATCTGGGAGCGTGTGCTTAAAATTATTGAGAACAATATATTAATGGGGAATTATTATTTGGGAGCGGGAAACAAACATAATACTCATTTGATGATACTTGCAGCTTTTGGTGTTCCAGCTTTTTCGTTGGTTATAATTTTCTTGAATAGAATTGTTAATTATATAGGTCAGTTTATAAAAAATAAATATCAGTTTGCTGCATTATATTCTTTTTACGCTGTAATAATAATGGGGACTTTTGAAGCTGCGTTATTTTCTGGGGTACAAGAAATGTATGTATTTTCCGGAGCATTTCTTATGATTGCAAAATATCTGACTACAAAGGACAGTATTAATGACAAAATTACAGAGTAATTGTATTAAAATTTCAAATGATTGGCATAAAAATATATGAGTACAAAAGGAAGTTTCGTAAAATGAATGAGATTAGAAGTACGACAGCGACAGAAAAAATAGAGAGTTTTCTGTTTTCATTACAGTTAGTATGTGTTGTCTTAAATGTGTTTAGCGCAATATGGCAGATTGGTGCATTAGCAAGTGCTATAATTGCAATCAGTTTTATTATTACCGGATTATTAGCTTTTATCACTATTGCTAATAAAAATGATAAATATATTGTTATTACTTGGATTTTCATTTTTCTACTAAGCTTTCTTAGTGTGTCACAAGGAAGACTGGATTTTGATTTTGAATACATAAAGAAATGGATTATATTCATGTCGACTATTAATCTGTTTTTTTGGGTATATGCAACAGAAGTTAAAGAAGGAATGATTAAAAAAATATTTATTTGCGGATTGGTTACGGCAGGAATTTTTGTTTTAGGGTTTTTATCAGGGAGAACGGAGGCAAATTTAAAACTACCTGGGCTGGTGACCTTTGGTATGTCGAACCCTAATCTGGCAGGTATATACCTTTTAAATGTTTTTTTATGTATATTTATTCTGGCGAGATTTTTAAGGAGAAAATTTTTAAGATTTATATGCTATATGACTTGCGTTGTATTATTCTATTTTATTTGGATGACAGAGTCGCGTTCTTGTATTATTGCAGCTATAGCGTGCATAATTTTGAGCTTTATACCTCAAAAAAAATATAGTAGATTTTTAACATTTATGATTTTAATTTTCCCATTAATTTTTGTATTTGTTTATCTTAACCTTATTGACACGGATGTTGCATATATATTTAAATTTATGGAGTCCGAAGGAAAAACGCTGACATCCAGAGTGAAAATCTGGAACTATGTGCTTAAAATTATTAAGAATAATATATTTATAGGGAATTATTATTTAGGAGCAGGAAACATGCATAATACGCATTTGATGATGCTCGCGGCTTATGGAATTCCCACCTTCTCATTGATTATAATTTTCTTGAATAGAATTGTTAATTATATAGGTCAGTTTATAAAGAGTAAATATCAGTTTGCTGCATTATATTCTTTTTATGCTATAATAATAATGGGGACTTTTGAAGCTGCATTGTTTTCTGGGGTACAAGAAATGTATGTATTTTCCGGAGCATTTTTGATGATTGCAAAATATGTAACTACAAAAGATCTCGTTAATGATAAATTTTAGAGTGATTGTATCAAAATTTCAAGCAATTAGTATGAATATAAAAAAAGTATATGATTACAAAAAAGGAAGTTTTGTAAAATGAATGAGGTTAAAAGAACGACAAGAACAGAAAAAATAGAAAGTTTTTTGTTTTCGTTACAGTTAGTGTGTGTTGTATTAAATGTATTTAGTGCTATATGGCAAATTAGTGCTATAACAAGTGCTATAATTGTGCTAAGTTTTGGCATAACGGCTGTATTGGCATTTATAACCGTAGCGAATAAAAATAATAAATACACTGTTCTTTTATGGTTGTTAATTGTTATTCTAAGCTATATAAGTATGACTAAAGGTAGAATCAGCGTAGGTTTTGAATACATGAAAAACTGGATTATGTTTATAACAACTATTAATCTGTATTTTTGGGTATATGCAGCAAAAGTTGATGGTGAAATGGTCAAAAGAATATTGATTTGTGGACTGGTTACGGCAGGGATTTTCATCTTAGGATTTCTGGCTGGAAGAACAAGAGCAAATCCTAAATTGCCTACTTTGGTAACATTTGGTATGTCTAATCCTAATTTGACAGGCATATATCTTTTAAATGTGTTTTTATGTGTATTTATTGCAACAAAATTTTTAAATAAGAAATTTTTAAGATTTGTTTGTTACATAATTTGTGCTATGTTGTTTTATTTCATATTGTTGACAGAAGCCCGTTCGTGTATACTTGCATCAATTGCATGTATATTACTGAGTTTTTTGCCTAATAGAAAATATAGCAAGCTTTTGACATTTATAATAGTCATCATTCCCTTAGTTTTTGCATTCCTTTATCTTGAACTAATAGATACTAATATAGTGGAAATTTTTGGATTTATGGAATCCGAGGGAAAATCTCTCACATCACGAGTCTATATTTGGAAGGAAGCACTTTACATTATCAAAAAAAATCTATTCCTGGGGAATTATTATTACGGTTCTGGAAACAGACACAATACGCATTTAATGATACTTGCGGCATTCGGGATATTCACTTTTACAGTAGTTATTATATATTTAAATAGAATTATAAACTATATCGGAACATTTGTTTTTCAAAAATACCAATATATTGCACTCTATGCTTTTTATGCGGTTATATTAATGGGGGCTTTTGAAGCGGCATTATTTTCGGGTTCTCAGGGAATGTATGTATTTTCAGGAGCATTTTTATTAATTGCAAAATATATTCAAAAAGATAAGGATGACCAAAAATGAAGTTAGTATTTATATCTAATTATTTATCTGCACATCAGATGGAATTGTGTGATTCCTTTTATGAGTTGTTGGGTGATGATTTTAGTTTTGTATCAATAGGCAGAATTGGAGAAGCAAGAATAAAGCTTGGTATGCCAGATATCTTTCGTTGTTATAATAAAAAAATTGAGAGCATGAAATCTGTCCCGATGCACATAGAAGAAATGATAAATAATGCTGATGTAGTAATATATGGTTCAGCTCCGGAGTGTTTAGTAAAAAACAGATTAAAAAGCCGAAAACTTACATTCAGATATGCAGAAAGAATATATAAAAAGGAGCCAAAGTTCAAGGAAAAATTAAGATCATATATCGGTACATATATTCACTATGTAAGATATTTGAAATATCCTTTTTATGTATTATGTTCAAGTGGATATACAGCAGGCGACATTAACAGATACTTTAGTTTTAAAAAAAGAACTGTTAAGTGGGGATATTTTCCGCCTCAAAAGAAATATGAGAATATTGATGAAATTCTCGAAAATAAGGAAGATAAAACAATTTTATGGGTTGGAAGATTATTAGATTGGAAACATCCAGAAATACCGATACTTATTGCAAAAAAACTAAAAGATAATGGGCATAAATTTAAAATGAATGTAATCGGAATTGGCGAAATGGAAAATGTTTTAAAGCAACTTGTTGAGGACAATCAGCTTGATGATTGTGTTAGCCTTTTAGGAGCAGTTAAAAATGACAAAACAAGAGAATATATGGAAAAAACGGACATATTCCTGTTTACCAGTGACTTTTATGAGGGATGGGGTGCTGTTTTAAATGAAGCAATGAATAGCGGATGTGCGTGTGTCGCAAGTCATGCTATTGGTTCTGTTCCGTTTTTGATAGAGGATGGTGTAAACGGAGTAATATTTAAAAATGAAGATATCGGGGATTTATATGAAAAAATTGTCAATTTAATGAGTGATGCTGAATTGAGGAGAAAGCTCGGCAAGAATGCTTATAACACTATAAATACCGAGTGGAATGCTAAAAATGCTGCTAATAGATTTTTGGAATTATGCGAAGCACTTTTAGCAGGTAAAAAAAATCCGTTTAAAACAGGATTGTGTTCTGAATCAGAATTTTTAAATAATGATTGGTATTGAGTTTATTGGAGGATTTGTATGGACAAATTATTGATGGAAAAATTAAAAGAAAAAGAAATAGAACTTTTAAAATATTTTATAAAGGTTTGCCAAAATCATAATTTGACATATTATTTGGCAGAGGGAAGCTGTTTGGGCGCAGTGCGTCATAAGGGCTTTATCCCATGGGATGATGATATAGATGTAGCTATGCCAAGACCTGACTATGAGGCATTTTTAAAGGTTGCTCAACAAGAATTGCCTGAATATATATTTGTTCAAACAACTGAAACAGATAAAGAGTATCTGTTGAGCTTTGGCAAATTGAGGAATTCCAACACCACATTCGTTGAGAAAAGTATGAAAAATCTTAATATTAATCATGGTATATATATTGACATATTTCCATTGGACGGATATCCTAAGAACATAATAAATAAATACATATTTATATTTAAAAAATACCTTTATTGTTTTAGAATAAGTTATTTGTTTAATTTATCAAAGGGAAAAAGCAAGATTACAATTAAATATATAATAAAGAAACTAATGATGGGTTTATCCAAGGTATTATATAAAGATGTTAATACTGCAGTTCAAAAAAGAGATGGACTATATAAAAAATACAGATATGAAAGCTCAGAGTTAATTGCAAACAATGGAAGCCCTTGGGAACAAAAGGAAGTAATGCCAAAAGAGTATTATGGTAAAGGTACGGAAGGGATTTTCGAGGGTATCAAGGTGAATTTGCCTGAGAACTATCATGCATATTTATCGTCGATATATGGTGATTATATGGAATTACCACCTGTTGAAAAAAGAAATGGTCATCACTATTATGAAGTTTTAGATCCTGACAAATCGTACAAGGAAATATAAAATGGTAGGGAGAAAATAAATGAATAAATCGAAGCAGATAAAATGCGGTGCAATAATATCATATATTGCAATAGTATTCAATATTATATCCGGAATTCTATATACACCATGGATGATAGATCAAATCGGACAAAGCGATTATGGATTATATACATTAGCTCACTCCATAATCACAATTTTTGTTCTTGATTTTGGTATGAGTGCTGCTGTTACAAGGTTTTTGTCAAGATATTTAGCAAAAGGAGAAAATGACAAAATCAATAATTTTTTAGGTTTGATTTATAAATTGTATATCGCCATTGATATAGTTATTTTAGCGGTTCTCTTGTGTGTGTACTTTAATCTTAATAGTATATATTCGAACTTTTCACTCAACGAAATTGAGAAACTAAAAAAAATATTTGTACTGGTAGGATTTTTCACCTTAGTTTCATTCCCTTTCACTAATTTGAATGGTATTTTAACTGCACATGAAAAATTTGTCGAATTAAAACTATGTGACTTGTTTAATAAAATTGTATCTATATCTTTGATAGTTATAGCTCTCCTTAATGGTTATGGTGTCTTTTCTTTGGTGCTTGTCAATGTGCTGTCAGGTCTTATCACAATTGTGTGTAAATTATTAATAATCAAAAAAAACACAAAGATTAAGGTTAATTTTAAGTATTATAATACAAGAGTATTAAAAAAAATATTTGGTTTTTCAATGTGGACTACATTGTCAGGAATTGCGCAAAGGTTAATTTTTAATATTACTCCGTCAATAATTGCAATTATATCCAGTACTGGAAGTGTAGGAGTTGCCATTTTTGGATTAGCCTCCACGATAGAAAGTTATGTTTTTACATTTGCTAATGCAATTAACGGAATGTTTATGCCAAGAATTTCAAGAATTGTTGCACAAGGAAAAAAAGATGAAGAATTAATGCCTTTAATGATAAGAGTAGGAAGATTACAGTTGATACTTCTTGGTATGATAATAATAGGCTTTGTATTGTTTGGAAAAACTTTTATTGTGAATATTTGGGGAAAAGGTGATTTTATTCAGAGTTATTATTGCGCAGTTGCGTTAATTATACCAAGTTTATTCTTTTTGCCCATGCAGATCGCAAACACTACAATAATAGTTGAAAACAAAGTCAAATTGGAAACACTTGTATTAGTCATTATGGGAGTAACTAATATAATATTCTCTTTGGTATTAACCAAATTTATGGGAGCAATAGGGGCATCGATATCTATTTTTATTGCATATATGGTAAGAACAATACTTATGGCAATTATACATAATAATGTTTTACATATTAATATGAAATGCTTTATTAAAAATACTTTTATAAAGTTCCTTCCGAGTTTCGGCATTATCTCTATAATTGGGATTATATTGAGAAACTTTAATTATACCGGAAATATTTATTTGAAATTTTTTATTGATATTGTAATCTTTGTTTCAATCTATTTAATAATTCTATATAGGTTTGTTCTAGATAACGACGAAAAAAAATTGTTGTTTGGTTTATTTAAAAATAAATTAAAAAAGGGTGAATGATAATGTTTAAAAATAAAACCTTATTAATTACAGGCGGTACAGGCTCATTTGGAAATGCTGTACTAAACCGATTTTTAGAAACCGATATCGGAGAAATCAGAATTTTCTCAAGAGATGAGAAAAAGCAGGATGATATGCGTCATGAATATCAGGCAAAATATCCTGAGCATTCAAATAAAATCAAGTTTTATATAGGCGATGTAAGGGATTTGCAGAGTGTTAAAAATGCAATGCACGGGGTTGATTACATATTCCACGCAGCTGCATTAAAGCAAGTTCCGTCATGTGAATTTTTCCCGATTGAAGCTGTTAAAACAAATGTTCTGGGAACAGAAAATGTTTTGACTGCTGCGATTGAGGCAGGAGTTAGAAAAGTTATTTGTTTATCAACTGATAAGGCAGCATATCCTGTTAATGCAATGGGAACATCAAAGGCAATGATGGAAAAGGTTGTTGTTGCAAAGTCAAGAACAGTTAGCCCAGAGAAAACAATGATTTGTTGCACTCGTTACGGTAATGTTATGTGTTCAAGAGGTTCTGTTATTCCGTTGTGGATTGACCAGATAAGAAATAATGAACCTATAACATTGACTGACCCTAATATGACAAGATTTATTATGTCATTAGAGGAAGCTGTTGACTTGGTATTGTTTGCATTTGAAAATGGAAACAGTGGTGACATCCTTGTTCAGAAAGCACCTGCCTGCACAATACAAACACAGGCAGAAGCAACCTGTGAACTTTTCGGCGGAGATAAGAGTAGGATAAAGGTAATCGGAATTCGTCATGGTGAGAAAATGTATGAAACTCTTCTTACTAATGAAGAATGTGCAAATGCAATTGATATGGGTGATTTTTACAGAGTACCTGCGGACAAGCGTGATTTGAATTATGACAAGTATTTTAAAGAGGGCGATGAAAACAGAAATCCATTGACTGAATTCAACTCAAACAATACAGAATTATTGAATGTTAAAGAGGTTAAGGAAAAAATGTTTGCTCTCTCATATATCAAAAGTGAAATGAATAAAAAGGATAACTGATTATGAAATTTGATATTTTATTTATGTTCAAATTAATTTCAGCAGTTGTTCTTGGCACAGAATATCCAAAAGCATTTACTGATATTAATTGGGAGAATATTTTAAAAATATCTTTAGCTCATAATATCTCTAATCTTGTTGGATATGCTGTCATAAACGGAAAGTATGATGTTTCGGCTGAAATAAGAAAACAGTTTGAAAAGAAAGTATTAGAACGCCTTTATGTAAGTACTAATCAGAATAAAGAAATTGAAAAAGTATTGGACAGTTTTGAAGAAAAGAATATTTCGTATATGCCGCTAAAGGGAATAATTTTACAGGATTTATATCCCCAAAAAGATATGCGTACCATGGCAGATGCAGATATTCTTATCAAAAGCACTCAATATGATGATGCAAGAAAAGTTTTGGCTGATTTGGGCTACGAGTTTCATTGTGAGAGTGACCATGAATTTAACTACATAAAAAAACCATATATGCATATTGAATTACACAAACACTTAATTCCGTCATATAATGATGATTTATATGCATACTTTGGTGACGGATGGAAAAGAGCAAAACTATGCGAAGATGAATCATCAAGATATGAGATGTCAAATGAAGATAATTTTATATATTTGGTTGCTCATTTTGCAAAGCACTATCGTGATGCAGGAATTGGTATTAAAAGTGTGATTGATTTATGGGTATATCTTAATAAATATCCTGATATGAATATGGACTTTATATATTCCGAATTAGAAAGACTTAACCTTAAAACCTTTTTTGACAATTTATTGAGGCTTATTAAGGGTTGGTTTGAAGATGAACCGATGGATGAGCTTACTTCTTCTATGACAGCATTCATTTTAAACAGTCACACCTTTGGCACGATGAAAAATCAAATATCAGCAAAATCAATAAGAGAGAATAAGAAAATAGAAAATGCCCTAAAATTCAAATATATAAGAAGCATTTTTCCAAACTTTAAGAAAATGAAACTCATTTTTCCAATATTAGAAAAAGTTCCAATATTATTACCATTCTTCTGGGGATATAGGGTTGTTCGGCTCGTTCTTTTTCGAAGAGACAGAATTGAAAAAAGCATACGCAATATAAACAGTATTGATGTTAATGCTATTAGTGAGTATGACAAGCATATGAAAATGGTTGGAATAGATATAAATAATGGGAGAGAAACCAAATGAAAATATTAATAACGGGTGCAAAAGGGTTTGTTGGACGAAATTTCGTAGAGACTCTAAAAAATATTCGTGATGGAAAAGACAAAACCTATGAATTAACAACCGATTTAACTATTTATGAATATGATGTTGATACAGATGAGAATCTGTTAGATGAATATTGCAAAAATGCAGATTTTGTATTCAATCTTGCAGGAGTTAACAGACCTGAAAAAGAGGAAGATTTTATTGAAGGGAATTTTGGTTTTGCATCAATTTTGCTGGACACACTTGAAAAACATAATAATAAATGTCCAGTAATGCTCTCGTCATCAATTCAAGCCTCTCTTGATAACCTTTACGGAAAATCGAAAAAAGCAGGCGAGGATTTATTCTTTGAATATTCAAAAAGAACAGGAGCAAAGGTTTTGGTTTATAGATTTCCAAATGTTTTCGGAAAATGGTCAAGACCTAATTATAACAGTGCAATTGCAACCTTCTGTCATAATATTTCACATGATTTGCCAATTACAGTTAATGACAGAAATAATATGATGACACTTGTGTATATTGACGATGTTGTTAATGAAATGATAAATGCATTATGTGGAAAAGAGAATAGAATAAATGATTTTTGCGAGGTTGGGGTTATTCATAAAATAACGCTTGGTGAAATTGTTGATTTGTTATATTCGTTTAAAGAAAGCAGAAATAACTTGTCTGTTATAAATGCAGGTAACTCGTTTGAAAATAAGCTCTATGCAACCTATCTTTCATTTTTGCCAGAGGATGATTTTTCATATTCTTTAAAAATGAACTGTGATGACAGAGGTTCATTTACCGAGATTTTAAGAACTTTTGACAGAGGTCAATTTTCTGTAAATATCTCAAAACCAGGTATTACTAAGGGAAATCACTGGCACAACACAAAGAATGAAAAATTTGTTGTGGTTAGTGGAAAAGGAGTCATAAGATTCCGTAAAATCGGTGAAGAAAAGGTATATGAATATTTTGTTTCGGGAGATAAGATTGAGGTTGTTGATATTCCAACAGGATATACCCACAACATAGAAAATCTTGGGGATACTGATATGATAACATTTATGTGGGCAAATGAATGTTTTAATCCTGATAAGCCTGATACATTCTTTGAGGAGGTATAAAATGAGCAAATTAAAATTAATGACTATTGTGGGGACAAGACCTGAAATCATAAGATTATCCACTGTTATAAAGGCTTGTGACAAATATTTTGACCAGATTTTAGTGCATACAGGCCAGAATTATGATTACACATTAAATCAGGTGTTTTTTGATGATTTGGGACTTCGTGCCCCTGATTATTATTTGAATGCTGTTGGTGAAAATCTTGGCCAAACAATAGGAAATATTATTGCAAAGTCTTATGAACTTATGGATGAGGTAAAACCTGATGCCCTTTTGATTTTGGGTGACACAAATTCTTGTCTTTCTGCAATTGGAGCAAAAAGATTGCATATACCTATTTTTCATATGGAAGCTGGAAACAGATGTAAGGATGAGTGTCTGCCAGAGGAAACAAACAGAAGAATTGTCGATATAATTTCTGATGTAAATTTGGCATATTCAGAACACGCAAGAAAATATCTTCACGAGTGTGGATTACCAAAGGAAAGAACATATGTGACAGGTTCTCCTATGGCAGAGGTGCTTCATTCTAATCTTGAAAAGATAAAGACAAGCAATATTTTAGAAAAGCTTGGACTTGAAAAGAAAAAGTACATATTATTGTCTGCTCACAGAGAGGAAAATATTGATACTGAAAAGAATTTCTTCTCACTTATGAATGCAGTTAATGCGATGGCAGAAAAATATGATATGCCAATACTTTATTCATGTCATCCGAGAAGTAAAAAGTTTATTGAACAGCGTGGCTTTGTATTTGATAAGAGAGTTATAAAACACGAGCCTTTGGGGTTCCACGACTATAATAATTTACAGATGAATGCATTTTGTGTTGTTTCAGATAGCGGAACACTGCCTGAAGAATCAAGCTTTTTCCTGTCAGTTGGAAACCCTATTCCTGCAGTTTGTATAAGAACATCAACAGAGCGTCCTGAAGCACTCGACAGAGGAAACTTTATTTTGGCAGGTATCACAACAGAGCAGGTTTTGCAAGCAGTTGACACTGCAGTTATGATGAATGAAAACGGCGATTTGGGATTACCTGTTAATGACTATGTTGATGAAAATGTATCTGTTAAGGTAGTAAAGCTTATTCAAAGCTACACGGGTGTTGTAAATAAAATGGTATGGAGAAAAGATAATTAAAAAATGAGGGTTTTTGCCCTCATTTTTTTAAATTTCTTCTGCTGTATTTTCTGTTATGGCTTCATATTCTTCGTTGGTGATTTCATAGTAATCATCAACTGAAACGCCTTCTGCTAACGATATTGTCTTTCCGTAATTTTCACCGTCTGTGAGCCACATTCCTTCATCTGCTCTAATTGTAATTTGCATATTATCACCCCTTATACATAACTAAAATTCCAATTTGATTTTGTGTTTCTCAAATTATAAAACTCACTGCCTTCCGGATATGTTGTTTCATCATCAATATCAATACCAAAAGCATTATTTATTGCTGTTTTACTAAATGTTACTGTTTGTTTTGAGGCTGTTGCACTTAAAGCATTTATAATACTTGTTAAGCTATCGTGTGTAATTTTCGTACTCCATCGAAAATTGACGCTTTTTCCGATAACTCCCTCTATTGTTATGTTTTGTAATGGACAGCTTTCAAAACTAAATGTTTGAGAACCATCATCTTTTAGTATCAACCGGTCAATAGTCTTTAACATATAAGCGTAATAAAAAGAAACGTTTGCAGCTGAACGAGTATCTATTACACCGAGCCTTAGAATATGACTCCACATCAGGAAGTTTTGGAAAGTAGTACATTTGCTAAAGTCTAATGTAACACCACACTCTTTTAACCACTCCACCATATCTATGTCCTGCCTAAAGTTCTCGAACATAAAAGCGGCCTTTGTGACATACATATCATATTTAGGTTTGAACAAAGTTTTATTCCAAAACGAAAAAGTGCCATTATATTCTTTCCTTTGACCTTTTTGTTGTAAATTATCCCAAAACTCGTGGTATTGAAAATTTTTTCCTGCATCATAAACTTTTTGTTCATTTTCTGCAATAGTTGTTAATTTTTCTGCAACACTCATTTGTTATCACCGCCTATTAGTTCGTTTTGAATGGTAATAATATTATCAAGGCATGTTTCTATTTCTTGAAGCAGGGTGTTTTCAATATCTGAAATAAATTCAGATTTATCCTCTTCGGTAAAATAGTCAGTGCCCTTTATCGGTGACAGTCCCATGGCGCGCGTACTGGTTTTTACATATCGCTCTTCTTCAGGGTTGTAAAGATACCAATATCCGTCAATAATTTTTGGGATAGAGTTTTTAAACAGTGTTTCCCATACATCAGGAGTGGGCGTTTTAGGAGCCAACCACTCGGAATATATACCCTGTATGACTTCGAATTCAAGAATATTAGAGGAAATTCGTTTGATGTCATCCTCTCCGTTTGTGCCATAAACTCCAAAAGAACAAATTCCTGGTTTAACAAGAAGCTCGTATGGAACACAAAGCATATTATTAATAATCTGAACAACATAAGACTCATCATTTTTTATAAATGTTGCAAATTTTAATAATCCTTGCCAGTGTTCGTCAAAGCCAAAACTAAAGGTATATGTTTGTACATTTCCTGTGTATAACTTCAGGTCAGGTCGCCCGGTTATTTTTTCATTTGTCACATCAAAATAGTAATTCATAAATCAGTCCTTTCTTTAATATAGTAGCACTACGCAATTAAATAAATATAAATAAACAATTGTTTTAACCTATTATACCATAAAATTAGTAAAAAGTCAAGAGAAAGTTGCATAAAGCTACAAAATATAAATAAAAAAAGGATATTCAAATGAATATCCTTTTATGGTGCCGATGGTCGGGGTCGAACCGACACGGTATTGCTACCACAAGATTTTGAGTGTGTTCATTCAATGATTAATTGACTTTATAGGTGGTTGTTTTGTGCTATATACTACCATCTGAAAACCGCATTGCTATACGGTTTTTTGCATATCTTAGAGGTTGAATTTTGAAAAGTGTTGAAGATACTGAATTTGCTAAAATTTTAATATATTGTGGTAAATTTGTGGTAAAATGTTTGATAAGGTAATTAAGTTTTTTTGCACCGAAATAAAGAATTTAAATTGATGGCAGAATGTAATTATAATAGAAATCTAAGAGATGTTTATAAATTCTTGATGAAGTGAGTTGAGATACGAAAAATTGTTTTGATTTACTGGTAAGTAAAACAATTGGAATCGTTTTAATTTAAATAAAGATAATATTCAAGTTGATTTGTTATAATGTTCAGAAATAAAAATCATTTTAATTTTTTATTTGCCAAA
>JAZNOH010000059.1:0-11361 GCA_045580715.1 Clostridia bacterium | reverse complement strand
TGATGGCTCTAAAGCCTCAACCTCTTCTTTTACTACCTTTTCAAAATTCTTCAAGTCAAATGGGTCAGCAACAACAACTCTTTCAATTCCTACAGCTTTAGCTAAAAGCTCAAGGTCAACCTGCTTTGTAGGCTCTTTTCTAATTGTTAAGCCTGTTGTAGGATTGTCCTGATGGCCCGTCATACCTGTGATAGAGTTATCTAAGATGATAACTGTGTTATTTCCCTTGTTATATACAATGTCAATAAGACCTGTGATACCTGAGTGCATAAATGTTGAGTCACCAATTACTGACACAAGCTTTTTATTGAACTCATTTCCTCTTGCCTTTGCCATACCTAACGCTGCGCTGACACTTGCACCCATACAGATAGTTGTATCAACACTTGCTAATGGAGTAACTGCACCCAATGTATAGCATCCAATATCCCCACTGACAACCAAGCCTAACTTCTTCAAAACATAGAATGTCGCTCTGTGAGGACAGCCTGCACACATAACAGGCGGTCTTACAGGAATTGTTTCGTCTATTGTATCAAATTCTGCACTATCCTCATTAAATACAGCCTTTTTAATCATTTTTGGTGTGTATTCACCAAGCATAGTGAACTTTTCTTTGCCAACAACATTTAATCCTAAAACCTTACAATGCTCCTCGATAAATGGGTCAAGCTCTTCGATAACAAAAACTGTTTCGTGCTTTTCGCAGAAATCCTTAATTAATTTTTCAGGCATAGGATATGCCATACCAAGTTTTAGAAAACTTACTCTGTCACCCAATGCTTCTTTAGCATACATATATGAGATACCTGATGTGATTACACCGATTTTGTCTGAATTGATTTCAACCTTGTTTAAATCTGTGGTTTCCGCAAATTCAATTTCTTTCTTTGTTCTTTCTTCAACAACAACATGGCGCTTTATAGCATTACCCGGCATCATAACATATTTTGCAATATTCTTTTCGTATTCGCCGATATCGTGCTCTTGTCTTTCATTTTCCTCAACAAGCCCCTGTGAATGCGAAACTCTTGTTGAAAGTCTTACAATTACAGGAGTGTCAAATTGTTCAGAAATTTCAAAAGCCTTTTTTGTAAATTCCTTACATTCTGCACTGTCAGATGGTTCAAGCATCAAAAGCTTTGCTGCTTTTGCATAATGTCTTGAATCCTGTTCGTTCTGTGATGAGTGCATTCCGGGGTCATCCGCAACACATAGGACAAGGCCTCCATTAACACCTGTGTAGCTTGCTGTGAACACAGGGTCAGCCATAACATTAAGACCCACATGCTTCATGCAAGTCATTGCTCTTGCACCACCGATTGATGCACCGATTGCAACCTCTCCTGCCACCTTTTCATTCGGTGACCATTCTGCATATATTTCATCATATTTTACTATGTTTTCAGTTATTTCTGTACTTGGAGTACCAGGATATGATGCTACAACGCTAACTCCAGCCTCATATGCCCCACGAGCAACTGCAGCATTTCCAAGCATAAGTTTTTTCATATATGTTCATTCCTTTCGACATTTTTCTAAAACTAATTATAGCATAAAATATTGTTTTAATCAACCTTTTATTTGCGCAGCAACAAGACTTTCTCCACAATAAATTTCACGCAATTTTGGTTTTTCAATCTTACCTGTTGGATTTCTTGGAACCTCTGCAAAGATAATCTTTCTCGGTCTTTTATATTTAGGCATTTGCTTACAGAAATCATCAATCTCCTCTTCCGAACACTCAAAACCATCTTTGATTTCTATAATTGCTGCCGCAATTTCTCCAAGTCTTACATCAGGCAGACCAATAACTGCAACATCCTTAACTGCACCATGTTTTCTTATAAAGTCTTCAATCTGAACAGGATATAGGTTTTCACCACCTGAAATAATAACATCTTTCTTTCTGTCAACAAGATAGATAAATCCGTCCTCATCCTCCATAGCCATATCGCCTGTAAACAGCCAACCGTCTTTTAAGACCTCATTAGTTGCCTTTTCGTCATTATAGTAACAGGTCATAACACCGTCACCCTTAACTGCCAATTCACCAACATCGCCTTTTTCAACCAATGCGCCATCAGGAGTGCAGATTTTAACCTCCCAACCATAGCCTGCTTTACCGATTGCACCAACCTTGTGAATGTTTTCGACTCCAAGATGCACACAACCAGGACCAATCGACTCACTCAAACCATAGTTTGTGTCATATTCGTGCTTAGGGAACTTTTCCTTCCATCTCTTGATAAGACTTGGAGGCACAGGTTGAGCACCAATGTGCATCAATCTCCACTGACTAAGTTCATACTTGTCAAGTTCAATTTCACCTCTGTCAATAGCATCTAAAATATCCTGAGCCCATGGCACCAAAAGCCACACAATAGTACATTTTTCCTCTGATGTGGTCTTTATAATCCATTCAGGCTTTATGCCCTTTAGTAAAACCGCCTTTGAGCCTGCAACAAGGCTTCCAAACCAGTGCATCTTTGCTCCTGTGTGATATAGCGGAGGAATTAAAAGGAATGTATCCTCTCTTGTTTGTCCGTGATGCTTTTGTTCAACAATAGCCGAATGAACAAGGCTTTTGTGTTTATGTAAAATTGCCTTTGGAAAGCCTGTTGTTCCTGATGAGAAATAAATTGCACCGTTATCCTCGTCAGTTATTTCAATTTCAGGGTCCTTTGTTGAACAATAGGTCACCAACTTATCATAGCTTTCTGCAAATGTAGGACAATTTTTGCCTGCATAAAAAATCTGTGATACCTTAGGCAGTCTATCACATATTTCCTCAACTCTTCCAATAAATTCAGGTCCAAAAATCAAAACATCTGCCTCTGCTAACTCAACACAATATTTGATTTCATCTGCTGTGTACCTGTAATTTAGAGGAACTGCAAGAGCACCTGCTTTTAATGCACCAAAATAAATTGGCAGCCATTCCAAAGAGTTCATCAAAAGAATTGCAACCTTGTCACCTTTCTTAATTCCTCTTGAAAGCAATAAATTTGCAAATCTGTTAGCCGACTTATCAAATTCCTTCCATGTCATTTCCTGTCTGCCGCTTTCTTCGGCGTTAGGCTCAATAAGCGCATATTCTTTCCATGTTACTTTTGCTTTTTCAAGCATCTGAGGTGCAATTTCAACCAACGCAACCTCATCGCCATAAAGCTCTGCATTTCTTTTCAAAAAATCAGTAATAGGCATTTAAAAATTCCTCCATATAAAAAACATTTAGGTAATCGCAGAAAAACCTGCAATTACCCAGAATTTATTTTCACTCACCAAGAGTTTTTTTAGCTGATGTTACAACCTGTTTATTGTAGCATGAGAATGCATCTTCAACAAGCTCTTCATCAGGCTTTTTTGTAAACAAGCTTACAACAGGAACAATCACTAATCCTGCAAGCATTGCAAATGCACCGCAATTGATAGGTGATTGCAAAAGTGTTGGGAATGAACCTCTTAAAAACAAATTCAATGTCATAATTCCCGCACCAAATATGATTGACACAAAAACTGATGCTTTTGTTGTTTTCTTACTGTATAATCCGTATAAGAACGGAGCAAGGAATGCGCCTGCCAAAGCACCCCATGACACACCCATAAGCTGTGCAATAAAGTTATTGGCACTCTTGTGCTGAACAATCGCAATTATTGCAGAAACAGCAATAAATATTACGATGAAAACTCTCATAACTCCTACCTGTTTCTTCTCACTCATATCTTTAACAATATTATCTTTAATAAGGTCAAGTGTAAGTGTTGAGCTTGATGCCATTACCAATGATGAAAGTGTAGACATCGAAGCAGAAAGTACTAATATTATAACAATCGCAATAAGTATATCAGGCAAATTCTCAAGCATTGCAGGAATAATTGCATCATAGCCACCCATAGGCATACCGTTTGTAACATTCAAAACATCTGTAAAGAGTCTGCCGAAACCACCAAGGAAATAACAACCACCTGCAACAACCAACGCAAAGAAAGTTGAAATAATTGTACCCTTTGTAATTGCTTTCTCATCCTTAATTGCATAGAATTTCTGAACCATCTGAGGCAACCCCCAAGTACCCAAAGATGTGAGGATTACAACTCCCAAAAGGCTCAGTGGGTCAGGACCGAAGAATGATGCAAACACACCAGGAGTTGTTGAAACCATAGTATCTTCCACTTCGGCAAGAGCTTTTAAAGAGCCCATAAATCCACCGTTTATATTAAGAACTGCCCAAATAACTGCAACTATACCAAAAAGCATTATAATTCCCTGAATAAAATCGTTAATTGCAGTTGCCATATATCCGCCCACAACAACATAAATACCTGTTAACACTGCCATCACAATGACACATACGGCATAGTCAATTCCAAATGCCATTTCAAAAAGTCTTGAAAGACCATTGTAGAGTGAAGCTGTGTAAGGAATAAGGAATATAAAGATTATAATTGAAGAAATAATCTTTAAAGCATTAGAATTATATCGAGCACCGAAAAATTCAGGCATAGTTGAGCTTTTTAAGTGCTGAGTCATAAGTCTTGTTCTTCTTCCAAGCACTACCCACGCCAAAAGCGAGCCTAAAATTGCATTACCTATACCAATCCATGTAGATGCAACACCGAATTTCCAGCCAAACTGCCCTGCATAGCCCACAAAAATAACGGCTGAAAAATAAGAGGTGCCATAAGCAAAGGCTGTTAACCAAGGACCGACAGAACGACCGCCCAAAACAAAACCTTTTACATCTGTGGCCTGCTTCTTACAATAGAAGCCAACTCCAATCATCGCCGCAAAAAATACTACCAATAATAAAATTTTAATACCCATTTCTACCATCCTTCCATTTTTCTTTTTTTGGGTTCTTTAATTTTTGCTCCCTAAAGGAGCGACAGATTCCTGCCATGCTTCAAATACTACAAACGAGATTATATCACAATATTTTACAAAAATCAATAGTTTTTTTAAATTATCTTTTCCTGTATTGTGCCGGGGTAATATTTTTTAACTCCTTAAAAGTTTTTATAAAATAACTCAAGTCATTAAAGCCACAGGAATAGGCAATATCTGTAACATGCTCATCTGTATTTAATAGTTTTCTCGATGCCTTTTCAATTCTGTAAATTTTAAGATATTCAACAGGTGTTCTTCCTGTCATTTCCTTAAAAAATGCGCAAAAATATTTAGGAGACATTCCCGCAACCTCTGCCATTTCCTCAAGATATATATGTTTATCGTAATTTCTTCTTATGTAAGTCAAAATGTTTTTTAGTTTAGGAACATTTTTACCTACCACCAAGGATGAGCCGACTGCATTTTCATATAATCTTTTCTCACAAATCAAACCAAACAGACGATAAAATGAACCTATTACATAAAATTTGTATCCCTCATTTTTATTTTTTAAGGCATCGAAAATCTCATTAAAGGTCTTATAAATTATGGAATTATCACACGGATAATATTCCTTTAGGACATATTCGTGATTTAAGACATTATCTATAAAAAATCTGCAGTCATCATCATTAGGATACAAAAAATCCATATGGAATACCACACATTCATAAACACAATCCTCAGGCATCGCACTATGCACACACTCGGAATTGACAAACAATATATCTCCCCTTTTTGCAACATAGCTTTGATTATTGAACTTACACCTTAATTCACCATCCAAAACTCTTATAATTTCAATCTCAGAGTGCCAGTGGGCTGTCATTTCATATCTCGTGTTATTTCTTTCGATATGGTAAAATTCAACAGGGAAATCCAGAGTTCCCCTTTGGGTTAATTCATTATATATCATAACATACTCCTTTTCCTGAATATTATCATACTTTTTTCTATTATAACACAAGTATTATGTATAATGCAAGTATATAATTATATTAAAGAATAATTTTAAGGAGGAAAAAATTATGGCTAATAACAGACTTATAGGAGATTATCCTGTAATCGGTATCCGTCCTACTATCGACGGAAGAAGAGGACCTTTAAAGGTAAGAGAATCATTGGAAAATCAGACTATGAATATGGCAAAGGCTGCTGCTGATTTGATTTCATCTAAATTGAAATATTCAAATGGTGAGCCTGTTAAGGTTGTTATTGCAGACACAACTATCGGAAGAGTTGCAGAAGCTGCTGCATGTGCGTCAAAATTCAAAAAAGAAGGCGTTGACATCACTTTGACAGTTACACCTTGCTGGTGCTATGGTTCTGAAACAATGGATATGGACCCAATGACAATCAAGGGTGTTTGGGGCTTTAACGGAACTGAAAGACCTGGTGCTGTTTACTTGGCAGCAGTTTTGGCAAGCCACGCACAAAAGGGACTTCCTGCATTCGGTATCTACGGACACGATGTTCAGGATATGACAGATACATCTATCCCTGCCGATGTTGAAGAGAAAATTTTGAGATTTGCCCGTGCTGCAGTTGCAGCAGCAACTATGAGAGGCAAGTCATACTTACAAATCGGCTCAATCTGTATGGGTATCGGCGGCTCAATTATAGATGTTAACTTTATTGAAGAATACCTTGGAATGAGAGTTGAATCTGTTGACGAGGTTGAAGTAATCAGAAGAATGTCTGAGGGCATATATGATGAGGCTGAATTCAAAAAAGCACTTGCTTGGGCTAAGGAAAAGTGCAACATTGGCTTTGATAAGAACCCTGAAGATATGCAAAGAACTGACAAAGAAAAAGAAGAACAATTTGAATTTGTTGTTAAGATGGCTTGTATCATAAAAGACCTTATGAATGGTAATCCAAATCTTCCTGCCGGTGCAGAAGAAGAAATGGTTGGTCACAACGCTATTGCAGCAGGTTTCCAGGGACAAAGACAATGGACAGACTTCTATCCTAACTGTGACTTCCCTGAAGCAATGCTAAATACTTCATTTGACTGGAATGGTGCAAGAGAGCCATATATCCTTTCTACTGTAAACGATGTTTTAAACGGGATCGGAATGTTATTCTGAAAGCTTTTGACAAACAGAGCTCAAATGTTTGCAGATGTAAGAACATACTGGAGTGGCGATGCAGTTAAAAAGGCTGCAGGCTACGAAATCACAGGAAAAGCTAAAGAAGCTGACGGTTTCATTCACCTTATCAATTCAGGCGCTTGCTGTCTTGACGCTTGTGGTGAGGTTAAGGATGAAAATGGTAACCCTGTTATGAAGCAATGGTGGGATATGACTGATGCAGATTGTGACACAGTTATGAAAGCTACATCATGGAATATGGCTGACCTTGGATATTTCAGAGGCGGCGGATATTCTTCAAGATTCTTAACAAGAGCAGAAATGCCTGCTACTATGATAAGATTAAATCTTGTAAAAGGCTTAGGACCTGTATTACAAATTGCTGAAGGATGGACAATCAATCTTCCTGATGAGGTTTCAGATGTACTTTGGAAGAGAACAGACTACACATGGCCATGTACTTGGTTTGCTCCAAGATGTACAGGCGAGGGTGCTTTCAAGACTGCTTATGATGTTATGAATAACTGGGGTGCTAACCACGGTGCTATTTCTTACGGACACATCGGTGCAGACCTTATCACTCTTTGCTCAATCTTGAGAATTCCTGTATGTATGCACAATGTTCCTGAAGAAAAGGTATTCAGACCTGCTTCATGGAATGCATTCGGAATGGATAAAGAAGGACAGGACTACAGAGCTTGCCAGGCTTATGGTCCAATGTATAAGAATATCAAATAATCACATAAATTAAGAAATCCGCTTAAAAAGCGGATTTCTTTTTGTATAAAAAGAAAAAAACTGATTTTAAATCAGTTTTTTTCTTAAATGATTTCAACAACTACTTTCTTGTCTTCACGACTTGCAGCTGCCTTAACAACGGTACGGATAGCTTTTGCAATTCTGCCTTGCTTTCCGATAACCTTACCCATATCGTCTTTGTTCACTCTAAGCTCCAATACTGTTGAACCGTCCTTTTCAACTTCTGTAACAGAAACATCCTCAGGATATTCAACCAAAGCCTTAGCGATATCTTCCAATACTTTGTTCACTTTCCAACACTCCTTATAGAATACCTTGTTTCTTTAAAAGTGCCTTAACTGTGTCAGTAGGCTGAGCACCGTTTGCAATCCATTTCTTTGCAGCTTCTGCATCAATGTTAACTGTTGCAGGGTCTGTCAATGGGTTGTATGTTCCGATTTCTTCGATAAATCTCCCATCTCTTGGGTATCTTGAATCTGCAACCACAACTCTGTAAAAAGGAGCCTTCTTAGCACCTAATCTTCTTAATCTGATTTTAACTGCCATTAAAATTCACCTCCATAAATTTCTTTTGTTTTTTATATATAGAAAAGATTATTAAATAATCTGTATCTATCAGTTTAATTCTACCTTTTTGGATAAAGGTCTTAATGTGTCCAAATCCCAAATAAACATAGATAATCCTTGCTTCTGAGGGAATGTTGTTTTTGAAATTCGTTCGCCACCCATAGAGAACTGAGGATAACTGCCTTTTGGAGTGTGTCCATAAGAAAGCAATTTTTCTCCGTCTTTAACGCCAACAAATACATCAAATTTATCAAAATTTTCAAGAAAATAATAATATACAATATAATCACTATTTGTCTGAGATACCTCTGAGGTTATTATCGGTCCTGTATAGAGACCGTCACAAGACTTAAAAACTATACTGTTATATGGTTCCTGAACATCTAAGGTTGCAAAAAAATCACCATTCTCATAAGTTATATTACTTAGATGCTTAAAGTTAAATATATGATTTGTTTCATATTTTTTGTTGTCACATACAGGTTTTTTATCAAGTGTTATTATCCACTCATACTCTGTTTTATGATCTTCCATTTTCTCATCAGATACCATGAAATATGAATGTGAGGAAGAATTATAAAGTCTTGCAAGGTTTTCACTGCTATCAGGGTCATTCCATGTAGCATCAAGATGATACCATTCTCCGTCTAATTTAATATAGTTCCAAATATGTCCAACAATTTGAGTCTCACCATTAACATCTGCTTCTCCATTACTTTTACTGTTACAAAACCACGCCTCTATTCCAAATTCTTTTGCAATCATATAAATTATTTCTGAATAGCCTTGACAAACTCCCTTTCCGTTTGCAAGCATTCCATATGCATGAAATGATAGGGCATCAAACTCAAAGTCATAATACACATCATGTATCAATTTGTCATGAGCAAGCAACAATCTCTCCAGTGAATCGTCACTTTTGTTTTTGGCATAATCAACATAATATTTTATTCTCTCGTCAATCAATTTTCTTGCCTGTTCATCATCCTCTGTGTTATCAAACAAGTATCTTGGAAAAAAATATGCGACATAACCAGTATCAACATAAACCGCAGCCGGAAAACCTCCTGCATAAATCATAAAGTCAGAATTCGCAGAAATCAAAGCCGAAAGTTCATCTATGGTAACATAATAACCCTCAAGACTAATTTGTTCACTGTGTTTTTTGCACTCATCAAATATATGTTCTTCTATACTCTTACGCGGCAGCGTAAAAGAAGTAATAAAACTGTATGAATTGTCAATTTCTATTATTTCAATATTAAAATCTTTCATCATAGGAAATGACAACTCTTCCTCAGCAAAAGCAACTGAGGAAATGCTGCAAATCAATAATACTATAGCCATAAGAAATGACTTTATCTTATACACAACAATCACCCTCGAAATTACATAAACTTACCTGACATCTTCTGCATTCTCTTTAACATCTTCTGTTGCTTTGGGTTTTGGAACTGTTTCATCATCTGTTTCATCTGGTCAAACTGTTTTAAAAGCTCATTTACATCCTGAACTCTTGTTCCGCTGCCCTTGGCTATTCTCACCTTTCGGCTTGCACCTATAATCTGAGGTTTTTGTCTTTCCTTTGGTGTCATTGATTTTATAATAGCTTCAATTCTCACAAGCTTTTTTTCAGAGCCTTGTTCGTCAACCGAGTCTAAAACCTTCTTATCAACCCCCGGTAGCATACCAACAAGCTGAGTTATTGAGCCCATTTTCTTAATCTGCTGAAGCTGAACCATAAAGTCCTCTAAATCAAAGGTCTGTTTTCTTATCTTATCTTCAAGTTCTTTTGCCTCTTTTTCATCAAATGCATCCTGAGCCTTATCAATAAGCGTCATAACATCGCCCATTCCAAGAATTCGGCTTGCCATTCTATCAGGATAAAATGGTTCAAGGTCTGAAACCTTTTCTCCAACAGATGCAAACTTAATCGGCTTTCCTGTTACCTCTTTAACTGACAACGCAGCGCCGCCTCTTGTATCACCGTCAAGCTTTGATAAAATCACACCCGTTAAGTCAAGCTGAGAATCAAAATGCTCTGCAACATTAACTGCATCCTGACCTATCATAGCATCGATAACTAATAATATTTCATCAGGAGTGGTTGTTTCTTTAATATTTACAAGCTCCTCCATCAACAAATCATCAACATGAAGTCTTCCGGCTGTATCCAAAATCACAGGGTCATTTCCATGAATTTTTGCATGTTCAACTGCTTTCTTTGCTATAATAACAGGATTTTTTTCTCCGTCAATAGTGAAAACAGGAATATCTATCTGAGCACCAAGCACTTGTAATTGCTTAATTGCAGCAGGTCTTTGAGTATCACAGGCCACCATCATAGGTCTTTTGCCTAATGTTTTTCTTATATTTAAAGCAAGCTTTGCACAGGCAGTTGTTTTACCTGCACCCTGTAATCCGCAAAGCATAAAAACAGATGGTGCTTTATTTGAAAACTCTAACCTTTTGTTTTCGCTGCCCATAAGCTCCACAAGCTCATCACGAACAACCTTTATAAGCTGTTGAGCAGGAGTTAAAGATTCCAATATTTCTGCTCCGACTGCCTTTTCGGACACTCTTGCGATAAAACTCTTAACAACCTTAAAGTTAACATCTGCTTCCAACAAAGCCAATTTAACCTCACGCATTGCTTCCTTTATATCTTTTTCAGTAAGCTTTCCTTTTTGACGAAGCTTTTTAAAAACTCCGGTCAATTTATCCCCAAGATTTTCAAATGCCATATGCTCACCACCCATCTATAACTCTTTTTTAATATCCTCTATAATATTCTTTATAGTATCGCGTGGTGTTTCATCAAGCTTAATTTCATCAATCATTTCTTCAAGTCTTGAAATATTTGAACTGATGTTATTATATTTTTTCACCAGCTCAAGCTTTTCTTCAAACTCATAAAGCTGTTTTTCTCCACGCTTTATAAAATCACGAACGCCCTGTCTTGAGATATCCATATCTCCTGCAATTTCTGCAAGGGAACAATCCTGCTCATAATATAGTTCTAAAGAATCTCTCTGCTTATCCGTGAGTAAA
>JAZNOH010000058.1:0-5600 GCA_045580715.1 Clostridia bacterium | reverse complement strand
ACTGAAGCCTATGAAAGTTTATGCTGTTCAGGATATACAAGGCTTTCTCAAAATCCTGAGATAATGGCAGGTGTCAATAAGATAGCAGACCTTATATCAGGAATGACGATACATCTGATGGAGAACACACCATCAGGGGATGTGCGAATTAAAAATGAATTGTCAAGAAAATTAGACATCAATCCTAATAGATTTATGACTCGAAAGACCTTTATATCAGGACTTGTCAGATGTCTATTGTTGGAGGGTGACGGAAATAGTGTTGTTTTACCAACATATGAAAATGGATTTCTTGGTGATTTGTTTTTGGTTTCTCCTGGGGATTTTTGTTTGATTCCTGATGGAAAGTTTGGTTACAATGTGCAGATTAACGGAGTAATTTTTCCACCGACAGAGGTGTTACATTTTCCTATAAATCCTGACCCACACTGTCCTTGGAAGGGAACAAGCTACAGATACACGCTAAAAGATGTTGCTCATACACTAAAGCAGGCAGCAGCTACCAAAAAAGGCTTTATGGAAAGCAAGTGGAAACCGTCAATGGTTGTTAAAGTTGATGCTCTTACTGATGAATTTGCAAATAAAGATGGCAGAAAGAAGCTACTTGAGAGCTATATTGAGTCAAGTGAAGTCGGAGAGCCTTGGATGATTCCTGCAGAACAGTTTGAAATTCAGGAAATAAGGCCTCTTTCACTAAATGACATTGCTCTTCCTGAGTCTGTGAGGCTTGACAAAAAGACGGTTGCTGCAATTTTGGATGTACCGTCATTTGTTGTAGGCGAGGGAAGTTTCAACGCTGATGAGTGGAATAACTTTGTTAATACAAGAATTAAAAACCTATGCAATGTTATTGAGCAGGTATTTTCAAAAGGCTTATTGATAAAACCTAACTGGTATTATAAATTTTCAATTCGCTCATTATTCACATATGATATTGAAAAATTAGCAGGAGTTGGATTAGATTGTTATACCAGAGGAATAATGCCTGGAAATGAGGTCAGAGATTGGCTCGGATTAAGTCCAAAAGAAGGGCTTGACGAGTTGGTTATCTTGGAGAATTACATACCGCAAGGAATGATAGGCGACCAAAAAAAACTGCAAGGAGGTGATGGTTGATGGAGAAAAGAGACAAGCATCAGATAAGATGCAATATGGCACAATTTAAAACAAGAGCAGAGGACAATGGAGATTTATATATCAGTGGATATTTTGCTGTTTTCAATTCTGTTTATGAAATTTGTCCGGGAGCAACTGAAAGCATTGAGCCGACAGCTTTTGACGGAGCATTGGCAGATGATATTCGTGCATTAATAAATCACGATAGTACACTTGTTCTGGGAAGAACAAAGGCAGGGACATTGTCACTTCGAGTTGATGAAAAAGGTCTTTGGGGTGAAATAAAAATAAATCCAAAGGACCAGGATGCTATGAACCTTTATGAAAGGGTTAAGCGTGGAGATGTAGACCAATGTAGTTTTGGTTTTGACATTCTCGAAGAGGGATATGTTGAAAGAGAGGACACTGTTCACTGGACTATTATGAAAGTCAGGTTGTATGAGGTGTCTGTTGTCACATTTCCAGCTTATGAAGACACTACAGTATCTGCAAGAAGCAAACAGCTTGAAGAAATAAGAAAAAAGAAAGCAGATAGCTTTAAAATCAGAATGATGTCAATTTTGAAAGGAGAGAAATAAAATGGCATTAAAAGCATTGTTGTTGAGAAGTAAACTTGAAAAAATGAAAAATGATTTTTTGGAGCTTCGTAAAAAAGACGATATATTCAAAACAAGAGAGGCGGAGCTTGAGGCGGCAATCGGTGAAATAACCGATGAAACACCGGAAGAAGACCGCACAGAACTTGAAAATCAGGTCAATGCATTCCAAGAGGAAAAGAATGGCCATGATGAAGCTAAAGGAAATCTTGAAAGAGAGATTGAAAGACTTGAGGGAGAAATTGCCGAAGAGGAAAAGCGTTCAAAGCAGGCGGCAAATCCACCAAAATTGAGAGAAGATGAAGGGAGAAAAGAAACAATGAACACAAGAACTAAATTTTTTGGAATGAACATCCAGGAAAGAGATGCATTCTTTGCAAGAGAAGATGTTAAGGACTTTATGCAGAGAATGAGAGAATTTGGAGCGCAGAAGAGGGCTGTCAGCGGAGGAGAGTTGCTTATTCCTGATGTTGTGCTGGGACTTGTTAAGGAAAATGTGCTTAAATATTCAAAATTGTTAAAGCATATCAACTTAAAACTGCTTTCAGGAAAGGCTCGTCAGAACATTATGGGAGCGATTCCGGAAGCTGTATGGACCGAAATGTGCGCAACACTAAATGAATTAGAATTGTCATTTGGTGCAGTTGAGGTTGATGGTTATAAGGTAGGCGGATTTATTCCTGTTTGTAAGGCAATGCTTGAAGATAATGATGTTAATCTTGCGACAGAAATCATTTCAGCACTTGGACAGGCTATCGGTCTTGCACTTGATAAGGCAATTCTTTATGGTACAGGTACAAAGATGCCAATGGGTATTGTGACAAGACTTGCACAGACTCAAAAGCCTTCTGATTATCCTACAAATGCAAGAGAGTGGAAGGATTTAAGCGATTCAAATATTCTTCCTATTTCAGGAAAAACAGATGCAGCATTGTTTAAAGACATTGTTAAGGCATCAGGAGCAGCAAAGGGTGAGTACAGCAAGGGCGTTAGATTCTGGGCTATGAATGAAGCCACAAGAACAACACTATTAGCAAATGCAATGTCAATTAATGCTGCAGGTGCTATTACTGCAGGTATTGACGGAACAATGCCTGTTATCGGTGGTGCTATTGAGGTATTGAACTTCATTCCTAATAATGTTATTATTGGTGGTTACGGAGATTTGTACTTACTTGTTGAAAGAGCAGGAACATCAATCGAACAGTCTGAACATGTGAGATTTATTCAAGACCAGACTGTATTTAAGGGAACTGCAAGATATGATGGTAAGCCTGTAATCGCCGAAGGCTTTGTTGCAATCGGTATTGATGGTAATAAACCATCTGCAACAGCTGTTACATTTACTCCAGATAAAGCAAATGAGCAGGAAGAAGCAGAGGAATAATCAAGTATAAAGGAGCGGTAACAATTGAGTGGCGATAATGATATTTTAGAAATATTAAAAATTGATTTGCAAATAAGTTCATCCAAGTATGATACATATTTAAAAAAACTTATATCTATGGCAAAAAGTGCCATAGAAAAAGAGGGGATTTATATTGCAAATGTGTGCACAGAGAATGAGATGCTTGTTGAAATGTATGCCGCTTACCTATACAGAAAACGAAGAGGGGAGAGTGCAGAAATGCCTCGCTCTCTTCGATATATGCTAAATAACAAGCTGATGAGGCAGAAGGCAGGTAATCTCCATGGATAGTTTTGCATGCTTGATTAGATACTCATATGAAAAGGACAAAATAGGACAAATCAAAAAGAAAACAGAAACAAAAACAGAAATTTTCATCACTATACTTTCAATAACAAGGAATGAATTTTATAAAGCAGGGAGCAGTGGAATAACGCCTGATTATGTTTTAAAAACTGCATCAATAAATTACACAGGGGAGCAGGAAATTGAGATTGACGGTGTAAGATATGCTATTTACAGAGTATATAATCCACCTGACTCCGATGATATAGAATTATATGTGCATAAAAAGGCAGGGGTTATATGAATGTTTCAACTGATGGCTTATCAGATGCAATAATGCATGAGCTTATGAATTGGTGCGAAGAGGAAGAAAAAATTGTTGATGATGGACTCGATGAAATATCGCAAAATGTGGTAAACAGTCTCAAGAGTGACCCTGTTATTCCTGAAAGAACAAAAAAGTATAAAAAGAGTTTTTATTATAAGAATATTGCCAATGGTTTGGGATTTAAGAGAAATGTTGTTGCAAACAAAAGATATTCGTTAACACATCTTCTTGAAAGACCACATTTAACAAGGAATGGAACAACCAGAACAAAAGCATTTCCTCATTGGGAAACAGCGCAAAGAAAACTTGAAGAATTAATGGGAGGATTGGAGAAAAAGCTATGACCCAGGAAGAATTATATTCATTGTTAGAAACAATAGGAATACCGATAGCGCAGAGGGTTTTTCCTGAAGATGAACAACAATCGCCGCCATTTGCGGTTTATTATCGTTCAGGATGTGAAAATACATATGCTGATGACAAAGTCTATATTAAGAATCAGGATTTTGTGCTGGAGCTTTATACCGATTACCGAATGCTTGAACTCGAAGAAAAAATAGAAACTCTTTTTGATGAAAATGAAATTGCCTATACTGTTGAGGAAGTATATTTGGATGATGAAAAAATGTATGAAATAATTTATAAATTTACAATTTAGGAGGAAATAAAAATGAATAAGGAAAACAAAATTAATTATGGTTTGAAAAATGTTTATTATTCAAAGATAACAGAAACGCAGACAGAGGATGGTGTTACAGTTGAATATGCAACACCTGTAAGAATGCCGGGAGCTGCATCAATGTCAATGCCAAAAAATGTTGTAAAGACACCGATTGCTGCAGATGATGACCCTGAATATGCAATTATATATGATAACAAGGGATATGAAGGCGAAATTGTTTTATATAATGTTCCTGATTCATATTTAACTGACTGTCTTGGAATGAAGATTGATGGTGACACAATTGTTGAAAACAAGGACGACGAACCATCACCTTTTGCATTGTTATTTGAGTTTAACGGTGATGTGAAAAAGAGAAGACACATTTTCTATCGTTGTATGGGTACCAATCCTGATGTTGTATCACAGTCAAAGGGTGACGGAACAACTGCAAATCAGGTAACACTTAAAACGACTGCAACACCTGCAAAGGACACAGGGGATATTAAGAGAACTTGCAAGGAAGGTGACAGTGCAGTTTATAAGAATTGGTTTACAGCAGTCCAGATTTCAGGGAGCGATGAATAATGCAAAAGACTATAAATGTTTGCGGTAAGGAGATTGTGTTAAAAACTAACGGTCTTGTTCCATTGATTTATAAAAAAGAGTTTAAGCGTGATTTCTTTTTGGATGTTAGAGAAACTACAAAAGATGATTATGATATTGAGCTTCTTTATAATCTTCTTTGGACCTATGCAAAAACTGCAGATTCAAGTATTCCGAGTATGTATGAGTGGTTAGAAGGTCTTGAGGCACTTCCGATAACAAAATATATAAAAGATATTATAGAACTGACAACTTTTTGCATTACAACAAAAAAGCCTTCGCAAAAAAAAACGAGTCAAGCGGTGAAATCCTGACAACTGAAAGCTATGTTGTAATAATAAAAAATATGGGATTTTCAGTTGGAGAATTGGAGTATTTTGATGTTGGCGATATTCTTGATGTTGCTGGGGAAATGGTTAAAGAAAAAAGCAATGTCAAAGAGGCGACTCAAGAGGATTTTGATAGATTTTAAAATAGCGAGGGAATCACCCTCGCTATTTTGAAAAAAGGAGGCGAATTTATGAGTGGAAAAATAAAAGGTATTACACTGACAGTCGGTGGTGACACAAGTGGTTTAAGGAAGGAACTGAATGCAGTAAA
>JAZNOH010000057.1:0-3205 GCA_045580715.1 Clostridia bacterium | reverse complement strand
CCTGTTGCCACATATAAATCTCAACACAGAGGCGGCAGAGGAATTTCAGGAATGACAACAAGAGAAGAGGATTTTGTTGAACAGATTTTCACCACATCAACTCACGATAATCTTCTTTTCTTCACAACAAGAGGTGTCGTTTATCGCCTAAAGGCATATCAGATTCCTGAAGCAGGCAGACAAGCCAAAGGAACTGCTATTGTTAATCTTCTTCCTCTTGAAGCAGGTGAAAAGATAACCTCTATGATACCTGTTAGAGAATTTACAGACGGTGATTATTTAACATTCTTCACTAAAAACGGTACTGTTAAAAAGACCGACCTTATGGATTATTCAAGAATTCGTCAATCAGGATTAAGAGCTATTGAACTGACTGAGGATGATACATTGATAAATGTTATCAGAACAGATGGCAACAAAAATCTTATCATATGCACAAGAAATGGTATTGCAATAAGATTTGAAGAGTCCGATGTTCGTGCAACAGGAAGAACAACTCAGGGTGTTCGTGGTATCAGATTAAAGGATGATGATTATGTTGTCGGAGCATGTATCGCAGAGGAAAACACTCAACTCTTAGCTGTTACTGAAAATGGATATGGCAAAAAGACCGAGCTTTCAGAATACAAAATTCAAAATCGTGGTGGTTATGGTATATTCACCTATAAGATTACTGAAAAAACAGGCAAGCTTGCAGGTGTTGCAACAGTATGTGACGATGATGATATGATGTTTATAACCTCCGAGGGAGTTATCATAAGAACTCATACTGCTGAAATCAGCACATTCGGAAGACAAACTCAAGGTGTTCGCATTATGCGTCTTGATGATGATGTCAAACTTGTTTCTGCGGCAAAAACTCCTCACGAGGATGATGAAGAAATTCTGGAAGAAACAAGCAACGAACAAGAAAACATTGAAAAGGAATGATTAAAATGAAGAAATTATTATCAATTATAATTGCAGGTACAATGATTTTGTCATTGGCTGCTTGTGGCGAAAAGAAAGATACACAAACAACAACTGGCGATAAAACTCAAACACAAACAAACGACACAGAACTTTATGCTGACACAATCGGATTTACTATTGAGCTTGAAAATGGCGGAGTTATGAAAGGTGAGCTATATCCAAATCTTGCACCAAAAACTGTTGAAAACTTTGTTAAGCTTGCAAATGATAATTTCTATGATGGATTGATTTTCCACAGAGTTATTAAAGATTTTATGATTCAGGGCGGATGCTTTGATAAGAATATGGATCCTAAAAAATCCGATGTTATTATCGGTGAGTTTAATGCTAATGGTTTTAATAACCCACTAAAGCATACTAAAGGCGTTATCTCAATGGCAAGAACAGATGACCCTAACTCTGCATCAAGTCAATTCTTTATCATACACCAGGATTCTCCTCATCTTGACGGTATGTATGCTGCATTTGGTAAGGTTACAGAAGGCTTGGAATATGTTGATGAGATTGCCGAAACAAAAACAACCGTATACGAACAATATGGCATGGCAGATGTTCCTGAAGAACCAATTATAATTAAGACAATTTCCATTGACTGATAACAGAAAGGAATATATTATGAGCGATATTATAATTACAATGAAAAATGGCGATGTTATGAAAGCAGAGCTTTATCCTGAAACTGCACCTATCACTGTTGCAAACTTTATTGAGCTTGTTAACAATAAATTCTTTGACGGATTGATTTTCCACAGAGTTATTAAGGATTTTATGATTCAGGGTGGTGGCTTTGATGAAAAAGGAAACCACAAAGAAGCAGAATCAATCAAGGGCGAATTCACAAGAAATGGTTTTACAAATAACTTAAAGCACACAAGAGGAGTTCTTTCAATGGCAAGAACATCATTCCCAAACAGTGCATCAAGCCAATTCTTCATTATGCATAAGGATTCTCCGCATCTTGACGGTCAATATGCTGCATTCGGAAAAATCACCGAGGGTATTGAAATAGTTGATAAAATCGCAAGCGTTGATACAGATTTTCAGGACTGCCCAAGAGAGCCACAAATTATTGAATCAATCAGATTGTGTTAATAACAAAAAGACTGACAATATGTCAGTCTTTTTATATAAAAACTTTTATACTTATCGTTTATATGTCCTTTTGTGTGGACAAAAGAACGAAAAACCATTCAAGAGGGAGTTCCCTCTTGAAAAACTCCCCAATGCATGCTCGCAAAAGTGCATTAACAACGCACAAGCGAGCTGTTAACGAGTGCTTGCCCAAATAGGCGGGCAAAAAAGCCCGCAATAGTGCGAACATTTTCACAAACCGAATGGTTATAATAAAATTCATTAGCAGCATTTATGCTGTTCCCTTTTTTGTAGTGCATCTCATTTGGCAAAGGCTTTTGGAGCACCTTTAGCGTGCGGGCCTTTTATCCGATAGGGGTGTTTTTTAAGAGGGTTCCCCCTCTTAAATGACTTTTCGTACTTTTGGTCATTCAAAAGTACATATAAAACTCAAATGTCGAAAAATGTCATACGATTTATTAGAGAATTTTGTCAAAATCTATTGCAAAAATCATAAAAAAATGCTACAATGACATTGTCACACAGAAATGGAGATATTATGCTCTATTCGTTTTATTTTTAAAATATTCAATAATACACTTAAGCGATTATTTTGATAAAAAATAGTCAGCCTTTTTTCGGGTGTATTGTTGAGTACGAAAACGAAATTCTGTGTGACAATAGAATTCAAGGTTGACATTTTTTTGTGTGTAACCTTGAATTTACAGGGTTGCACACTTTTTTATTTGCCCACAATTACCGAAATTTGTGCAATCCAATTTGCATTCATTAATGAATGCTCATTTGATTGAATTGAGGCTGTCCTTTTTAGGACAGCCTCACCCCATTTTATATAAGAACTTTTACACTTGTCATTTATATGTCCTTTTGTATGGACAAAAGGACTAAAAACCATTCAAGAGGGAGTTCCCTCTTGAAAAACTCCCCAATGCATGCTCGCAAAAGTGCATTAACAACGCACAAGCGAGCTGTTAACGAGTGCTTGCCCAAATAGGCGGGCGAAAAAGCCCGCAATAGTGCGAACATTTTCGACTACTCTCTCCGCCAGCCTATTATCTCACTATTTGATATAGCAGTAAATATCCTCTGTTTCATCCCTGGATTAACTGTTTTATCAAGATTTCTTATAATCTCCTTAACC
>JAZNOH010000056.1:0-2036 GCA_045580715.1 Clostridia bacterium | reverse complement strand
TTAACAAAACCATCACAAAAAAGCTGAAAATTCCGCCAAAAAGAGAATATATAAACACTGATGGCGAGCCAAACAGAGCAGATGAGGTAATAATCTTTATAAGCATAATAAGAAATGCATATCTCTTATCAAGCTTGTATAGTCCGGCCAGAACAACAATATTCCCCAATCCCCATTTGACTCCCGGAATCATCACAGGGACTTGGATTAGTGTTTCTATGTATCCGAATACAATTGCAAGTGCAGAAAATATTGCACATAATGTTAATTTCTTAGTTTTCATATTTCATTTTGTTCACTGCGCTTATAAATGCGTAAATGGATGAAGTGTTGATGTTGGAATCTATTCCTGCACCCCAGAATATATTTTCTTCATATTTAATAGCAATATAACTGATAGCCTGAGAGGTTGATTTCTTCTCAAGTGCGTGCTCTGAGTAGGAATAAATTTCAACAGTGACTCCAAGATGCTTTTTAAGTGCTTCACACAAAGCATCCAACGGACCATTTCCTGATGCACAGATTTTATCCTCATTAACAATTACTTCAATAAAGGTACGACCTTCCTTGGAGGAAATGGTGTAATCTGTCAAGGAGTACGGAACCTTTAAATTAACATATTCTTCTAAGAATGCATTATTTATCTCATCAGGCGACAAAACGCTCTGCTTTATCTCTGAAAGATGAGTGATTTTCTTTGAAAATTCTGATAACAGTTCCTTTGGAATTGAGTATCCGAAATTCTTTTCCATAACATATCCAACTCCGCCTTTTCCCGATTGGCTGTTAATCTTAATCGGCTCATATTCTCTTCCAATATCGGAAGGGTCAATAGTCAGATATGGATTTTCCCAACTCTCACTGCCTGCCTTTTCATATGCCCTGAAGCCTTTGCTTATAGCATCCTGATGTGAGCCTGAGAAAGCAACATATGCCATTGCTCCTGCATACGGATGTCTCGGATTTATCGGAATATGTATATATTTTTCGTAAAACTCAATAATTTCATCTATATTGGAAATGTTTAAGTTTGGGTTGACTCCCTGGCAAAGCATATTCAATGCAACAACAATAATATCAACATTTCCTGTTCTTTCTCCGTTACCCAATACCGTTCCCTCAACTCTGTCTGCTCCTGCCAAAAGTCCCAGCTCGGTTGCAGCAATTCCTGTTCCACGGTCATTATGTGTATGAATTGAGAGAATTGTGTTTTCTCTGTATTTTAGGTTTTTATGTATATATTCTACCTGGTCTGCATAAACATTCGGTGTTGAAACCTCAACGGTAGCAGCCAAGTTTATGATTGCCTTCCTGTCCTTTGTTGGATTTATAACATCCAACACTGCATTGCATACTCTTAGCGCAAATTCAGGCTCTGTGCAGGAAAAACTCTCAGGAGAAAATTCAAATCTGATTTCTCCATCTAATTCTTCATTGACCTTTTTTACCAGCTGCTTCATCCCGTCAACAGCAACATTTAGCATATCTTCTTGCGACTTTTCAAAAACAACTCTTCTTTGTAATTCAGAGGTCGGACTATAAAGATGGATTATTGCTTTTTTAACTCCCTTTAGTGACGACACAGTTTTATCAATTATATGCTCGCGCGCCTGCGTCAAGACCTGAATGGTTACATCCTCAGGAATTATATCCTCATCAATTAAGCGTCTTATAAATTCATACTCTGTGTCAGATGCTGCAGGAAATCCAACTTCAATTTCCTTAAATCCTAATTCTACAAGATATTTAAAATATTCTATTTTTTCCTCAGTTGAAAGCGGTGAATAAAGTGCCTGATTTCCGTCACGCAAATCAACACTGCACCATATCGGAGCAGTGGTTATCTCATTTCTCACCCAATCACGCGCAGATATCGGCGCATCAAAATATTGTCTTTTATATTTCTTGTAATTCACAGTTTTTCTCCTTTGGAATTTATATGCTTATTCTACAACATTTTTGTTAATATGTCAAATAAATTATTGTTTAGCAATGCTAAACAATAATTTATCTAAGCAATATCATTCCCGAGAAAA
>JAZNOH010000055.1:0-1882 GCA_045580715.1 Clostridia bacterium | reverse complement strand
AGTAAAACAGTAGAGACTTTGAATAAAGCGTGTCAGAAGTCAAAACAGGTAGAAGAATCAACAGATATAAGTATATTGGATGATGTTCCTTTGTTATGTAGTATGATTTATGACTACTGCAAAGGTAATTATAAAGAGGTTCCTTTAAGAACAATTATAGCTGCAACAGCAGCAGTAATTTACTTTGTATCTCCTGTTGATTGTATTCCAGACTGTATTCCTGTTGTGCGTCATTTGGATGATGTTGCAGTAATGAGTTATGCGTTGAAGTGTGTTCATAAGGATTTAATGGATTATAAAGCAGTTAAAGATGGTCAGCCAGCTACTGCTTAATAATATATATCTTAAAAGTTATTCAAGGGTTTTATATTAGGTCATTTATAAATTAAAGAAAAGGAGCGTGGCAAAAATGCTAAAAAGTAAAAGAATAATTAGTATGTTATTTGTTTTGGTAATGTGTTTTTCAATGGTATTTCCAATGTCTGTATTTGCAGATGAAGTATTTATTGATGTTATGATGGATAGTGGTATTGGAGATAAGACTATTGAGTCAGCAATGGCAAAGGTTAATGAAATGTATTCAGCAGGTCATAAAGGACAAGATTACTCAACTGAAATGTTTTTCAAGAGTAGAGGTAGAGATGTTTTAGTGGGTAAAGTTGAGGGAGATAATTTTATATTATTTGAGTCCTTTAATGAGTTGAAAGATGCAGAGAAAACAAAGATTTTTAAGGTTTTAATGGATGAAGTATTGTTGAAGAATGAAGATGATGATGCAGCAAGCACTTTCTTTAATGATATTCAGGAAATGGGTGGAACTGAGATGGCAGCAGTAATCTTACCTGCTATGTATGAAGATATAGAGGGAGATTTATTCTTTGCATATAAAGGTTTATCACCATTTATGAGTATCTTAAATATTGTTTTGGGTATAGGTGCTGTAATCTTGATAGTTATTTTATTAGGAACAACTGTGATAGATTTAGCGTTTATTGGCTTACCTGTATTAAGAGAGGCTACAATGAATAAGACAAATGGTAATAAACCAGGATGGATAACTTATGATGCAGAACAGACTGTAAGAGAAGTAGAAAAAGGGTTAGATGGTGAATATAAAAATGCTTATTTGATTTACTTAAAGCGTAGGGGTTTGACTTATATTATATTAGCAGTTTGTATTATGTATTTAATTGGTGGTGGCTTGAGTGGTATTATCTCATTTGTTTTGAATTTGGTATCAGGATTTACTTCTGGTATCTAATACCAAACTTGACAAAAAACATACCAAATTTGACAAAGTGATTGACATTAAATAGTGTGAAGGCTCATTGAGAAAACTTACCTTTAATGAGTGTGAATATAAAAATTTGTGTCGCTTGTGCCATAAAAGGTGTCATTCGTGCCAAAAGGGTTGTAATTAGTATGAGTTAGAGTTATAATAAAGATTTTTATAAAAAGGGAGTGTTTTAGCATGGATAAGATAAAAGTATATTGTATTCATAAGGTTAGAGATGGTAGTGGAAATATTAAAAAATGGATTATGGGTGATATGTATGGTGATAAAATGGATTTCAATAGAGAGGAAATCAAGAAGTTATTGAAGGATAAGAAATATGATGTTGTAAATCTTCAAATAAGTGCAGATGGTAAAATAGTAGATAAGGCTGTACCAGAGGAAAAGGCAGTTATTGATAGAATAAATAGATTAAGTAAATCAAATAATATTTATGAGATATTTGATGGAGCTTATGGTGTTATGCAGAAAATGGGTTTAATAACTATAATGAGAAATCCAAATGGTAAGGTTAGAATGACAGGACCATTTGAAAGATTAAATCCTTCAATGAATATTGATGAATTAACAGCACAGTTTGAAAGTTAC
>JAZNOH010000054.1:0-2628 GCA_045580715.1 Clostridia bacterium | reverse complement strand
TTAATGGAGATATTGAAAAATCTACAAGAGCATTGATTGAGGAGTGTGACGGATAATGCGTGCAGTGATTATCGGTAACGGAGCAATAACAAATTATGATAAAATCAAAAAGCAACTAAGATGCGATGATTATATTATCTGTGCAGATGGTGGATATAACCACACAAAAGAGCTTGGAGTAAAGCCATGAGTTGTTATTGGGGATATGGATTCAATCGGTGATAATGATTATGACGGAGAAATAATAAATCTTCCAATCCGAAAGGATTTCACAGACTCGGAAGTGTGTGTAAAATATATACTCTTAAAGCATTTTGATGAGGTTATGATGCTTGGGTTTACAGGCAAAAGGCAAGACCACGCAATTTCAAATATGCTTTTGTTAAAGCAGTTTGCAGATACCGAAACCAAAGCATATATAGTTGATGAAAACAATGAAATTTATTTCACAAACTCAGAAAATACTATTTACGGAAAAAAGGGTGACATCGTATCGATTATTCCAATCACAGGAAATCTATGTGGAGTAACAACAAAAGGACTTGACTATCCGTTAAATGATGAAACCTTGATTTTTGGAGAAAGCAGGGGAGTCAGTAATATTATGACTTCTGATAAATGCACAATCACAATCAAATCAGGTTTTGGATTTATTATAAAAGCAAGAGATTAAAAAAACCCGATGTGAAATTCACATCGGATTTTTATTTATCATTCATCAAGACTTTGTGGTTCATCGCTTTTTGGCGGTTCTTTTTCATTTCCCAACAGTTCAAGAACTGATTCATAGACAGTCTGTGGGTCTCTCTTAAATTCTCTTATCATACTATTTGCGTATGCTCGTGTTCCTGCATACATAGACAATTTCATAATCGGAGTGTTTCCGTCATAAAGTCCCAAATCTGCCATATATTCATTTTCATTAAGTGGAAGTAGTTCGCCAACCACACTTCGTTTTATTATTTCCTCTCTGAAGAAAGGTTTAATATAGTCCTTTATTGATTGTTTTATAGAGTTTGGAATTCTCTTGTTGAAAATTGTGTTTGCCTGCTTTCCCATAGGAAGAATTTCACAATAGGTTTGTGTGCCGTCAGGAGAAAAAACTCTTATATGCTCTGTTTTTTCGAGGTTATCAACTGCAATCCTAAATTCTGTGAATGGAATGTTGCATTTATCCAATACCAAAGAGGTTAGCTGGTCATGTGTCACAATTCTGTTAGCCTCATTTAGAGTATACAGTATTATATATTGAATTTTAACCTGGTCTGTTATCTCTCTTTTATATATCATTTTCTATCACCAAATTTTTTAAAACTTTTTTCCTACATATTATAGCATATTATGAAAAAAAATGCTATAATATAATCAAAAAAAATTAAAAAGGTGAAAAAAATGAGAATTTCAATAGAAGAAGAGTTAAAACGACAGGAAGAAATGTGGCTTTTTGAAAAGGAAATGAACAAAAATGGCTATACATTAGTTTGCGGAATTGATGAAGCAGGAAGAGGACCATTAGCTGGACCTGTATACGCAGCTTGTGTCATTTTGCCAAAGGACTGTGTGATAAATGGAATTAACGACTCAAAAAAATTATCTGAAAAGAAAAGGGAAATGCTGTTTGATGAAATAACACAGAAAGCATTGGCTTACAACATTGCAAGTGTTGATGAAAAAATAATTGATGAGATTAATATTTTGAATGCAACACACCTTGCAATGAACAAAGCAATAGAGGGAATGAAAATCAAGCCTGACTTTGCATTGATTGACGGAAACAGTATAAAAAATATGAAAACACCATATCAAACTATAATAAAGGGTGATGCAAAAAGCATATCCATTGCAGCTGCATCCATTCTTGCAAAGGTTGCAAGAGACAGATATATTATAGAAATTTCCGATAAATATCCTCAATATGAATTTGCAAAGCACAAGGGCTATGGAACAAAGCTACATACTGATTTATTAAAACAATATGGACCTTGTGAAATTCACAGACGAACATTTTTAACAAAAATTTTAGGAGAAAAGCTATGAAAACAAAAGAGATAGGCGATTTTGGAGAGAGTGCAGCCTGCGATTATTTAAAAAAGCTCGGCTATGTGATAGTTGACAGGAACTTTCATTCAAGGTATGGTGAAATTGATATCATTGCTCTTGATGAGCATTGCACAGTTTTCGTCGAGGTCAAAACAAGAAAAAATGCTCTTTATGGAAATGCAAGTGAGTTTGTAGACTATCGAAAAAGACAGAAATTGATATTGTGCGCAAAATATTATATGAGAGGGAACATAAACGAAGAGGTACGCTTTGATGTGGTTGAGGTTTATTATAATATGATAAATGATAAGCCTGTAATAAAGGAAATAAATCATATAAAAGATGCATTTATGGAATAAAAAAATCGGAGATGAATTTTCATCTCCGATTTTGGTTTTTATAAAATTAGTTCAATTCAGCGAAATACTTAATTGTTCTAACCATTTGGCTTGTGTATGAGTTTTCGTTATCATACCATGAAACAACCTGAACTTCATATAAATCATCAGCAATCTTAGCAACCATTGTTTGAGTAGCATCGAACAATGAACCGTATCTCATACCGATAACATCTGAAGAAACGATTTG
>JAZNOH010000053.1:0-1883 GCA_045580715.1 Clostridia bacterium | reverse complement strand
CCCATTATCTTTCACCGTTTCTGACAAATTATCAATTAAATCTATTTTAGTCTGTCTGGATAAGTCAGTATTCCAAGCATATTCAACTAAATTATAATAATGAGGACGCAAAAATTTATTATCCCCTACTTTTATTGAATTTAGTTCATAATACAAACTTTTTGTATTTCCACTAGCATCTGAATATTCAGGCCAAGAGTTAGAATAAGGGTCTGATAATTTGCCCTCATACTCGGCTCCTGAATAATAATACACACGAGGGTCCATACCAGCAGCTCTTGCATATCTCAAATTTGGGTCAGCTGTAGTAAAACCCGAAGCCTGCCATTTATCTATTTTTTCCTTCTCAAGTATAATAGGATTGCTTTTTGTAGACTTACCATCCACAGTAAAATCTAACCAACTTAATGGATATTTCTGACCGTTTGTTTTAACTGACTCCGATAAATCATCATCAGGACCTACCACAATATACTCATTAGGAATTTTATTTTCATAAGCATTAATAAAAGCGCTTTGATAACCACCTAACAATTTTATAGGGAATTCATAATAGGCCTCTGGCTGTCCCACATATAAATACATAGGATATTTATCCCAATCATCAGTTGTAGGACCATAGGCAGTAGTAAAGAAATCTACCCACCTTTGAATTGTCTGCTCACTTTTTGCAGCATTCTTATTGAAAAACCACATGTGAACCTCATCATTTATAGTAAGAGGTTCCATATCTCTTAATTCTATAAGTTCTGTATTCCAATCAGATTCAGAAACAGGATTCATATTTGTTTTATCTTTCTTTACATAAGACCACGCAGAATTTTCATTATTAGAATCCCAACCAGCATAATTACCATCTTTCCAAGACGCATATTCAGGCTTATCTGCCATAGACATCATATAATTAAAATTACTTTGATAAGCATCACCAGTATAACCTGTTGGATAATTAGTAAACACATTCTGATTAGGAGTTTCATCATGCATTTTATACTGATAATTAGGGTCATTTCGATTATAGCCATTTTGACCTGCTGAAAACTTTGTATCGGCACCAGTAGGCTGAGTTATCTTATATTCAATAGTGAACTCTGGTTTACCCACATGAAAACCAACAGAGAGAAAGCCTTTAACACCCCTACCTTCTGATGCTGAAGTAGCTTCACTAGTAACAGGAGTATCACCATTATAACCCAATGATTGCATTAACATATCTAAATATGTAAAATCAGTACTTGAAGAAGTTTGATAAGAAAGAAATTTTGTACCATCTTTATTATCAACTACTTTTAAACGCTTATTGGCACCCAAAGCAAGAGCCGCAGAACCCCAATAAAATGAATAGGTTGAAATACCAGACCTAAATTCAGCAGGTACTTCTTTTGTTGAGTTAGCAATATAAGAAGCCAAAGCAGACCTCTTTATAACACCATTACTGTTTATATCCGAAGCATTTACGCCACCCCAACCCGCATTTTCAGAGCCTAATACACCCATCGTATTGCCCTTTGCTTTTCCATTATCTAAGTGAGGCAACTTATAAGTAACCTTATTGCCACCAGCCATCCCATAAGTACTATTTGCGATATCACCAACACCATCATGTTGATTTTCATCAGTTAAATTAAAACCCCAAGGACTACTGGTATCATCTCTGTGTAAAGCATAAGCACCTTCAATACCTAATAAATAACAAATATAATCATACACAGGAACAACAGTTACATAAGAGCCAGCAGCTACTGATTGAGAAGCACCAGGATTTGTAATTACATCAGCACACAAATCAATTAAAATAGTTGGAGGATTAGTTGAGTCAAAATCACTAGTCAAATAATCATCAATAGCATCAAACCAAGCAGACTCGGTTGAAGTACCTATTG
>JAZNOH010000052.1:0-4618 GCA_045580715.1 Clostridia bacterium | reverse complement strand
ATTAAAGAAATCACTGCAGTTGCAGGTGGTTCAGGTGGTGGAAAGCCTGATATGGCACAAGGCGGAGGAAAGGATGCGTCAAAAATAGATGAGGCACTTTCTAAAGCAGAAGTTATTATAAAAGAACAATTGAATTAATGAATGGTATTATTATAATTGATAAGCCTTGCGGAAAAACCTCTCATGATATGGTGGGGTTTATCAGGAGGCTTACAGGAATTAAAAAAGTCGGACATACAGGAACTCTCGACCCTGAGGCAACGGGAGTTCTGCCTGTTTGCATAGGTAACGCAACAAAGGCCTGCGAGCTTCTGACCTGCGAGGATAAGAGATATGTAGCAGAGCTTGCGCTCGGAATGACTACCGATACTCTTGATGCAGAGGGAGAAATTCTTACAGAACAACCTGTTTTGTGCGATGAGGAAACAATAAAAAAGACAATAGAGAGTTTTGTAGGTGAAATTTGGCAAATTCCACCTATGTTTTCTGCAATAAAAAAGGATGGAAAAAAACTCTATGAGCTTGCAAGACAAGGAATCAGCATTGAAAGAGAAAAAAGGAAAATCATAATTCACGATATTAGCATCATAGAAATTAATATGGAAAATCAAACTGTTTCAATTGATGTATCCTGCTCTAAAGGAACATATATAAGAACACTTTGTGATGATATCGGAATGAGGTTGGGCTGTGGCGCTTATATGAATAAGCTGAAGAGGGTAAAAAGCGGCAGATTTTCGATAGAAGATGCATATAAAACAGAGGAAATTGAAAAGCTTTTCAGAGAAAATAAATTTGAAAATGCGTTAGTTTCTGTTGATAATGTATTTAGTGATTATCCTGAGGTCGTTGTTGATGACAGATACGCCGATTTTATAAAAAATGGTGTCAGGGTAAGGATGAGAGGACTTTTAGAAGGTCAGATTTATCGCGTTTATGACAGAGAAAATAATTTTTTAAGCCTTTCAAAATGCATCGATGAGAGGTTAACACTTTTGAAAGCTTTTTGGAATTAGACTGGGGTGAATAATATGAAAATCATTAGAAATTTGAGTGAGCTAAAAGCTTCTTGCATATCACTCGGAAATTTTGATGGAGTTCATATTGCTCACAAAAGAATAATTGAAAAATGCAGAGATTACGCAAAAAATAATGGTATTTTAAGTGGTGTTCTTCTTTTTGAAAACCATACTCAGACAGTTCTTGATAATAAAAATTTTAAGGTTTTATCTCCATTATCTGAAAAAATCAAAATGATTGAGGAATTAGGTGTTGATTTTATCTTTATTAAGTCGTTTGATGAAGATACAATGAAGATGAAAGCAGAAGAATTCTTTCAGTTTTTAACTGTTAATATGAAAGCCAAAGCATTGTTTGCAGGATATGACTATACTTTTGGATACAAAGCTTTGGGAGATAGCAAAAAACTATTAGAATTAGGTGAAGAAAATGGAGTGTATGTTGAAATAATTGATGAAATCGATATTTTAAACAAACCAATTTCAAGTACATCCATTCGTGAAATGGTTAAGTTGGGAAAAACCGAAGAGGTAAAAAAACATTTGGGAAGAAGCTATTGCGTTTTTGGAGTTGTGGAAAAAGGAAAGCAAAACGGAACAAAAATGGGAATTCCTACTGCAAATTTAAAATATGAGGATGACAAGCTATTGCCGGCTGATGGAGTTTATAAAGGAGAGTTTATAATAAATGGAAATAGCTACAAAAGTCTTATAAACATAGGAAAAAATCCCACTTTTGATGCAGAAGAAAGAACATTAGAGGTGCATATACCTGGTTTTTCCGAAAATATTTATGGTGAAAAAGTAAAGGTCTTGTTTGATGGAAAAATAAGAGATGAAATAAAATTTAGGACTCCTCGGGAACTGACAGAACAAATAAAAAGAGATTTAGAGATGTTAAAGAAGGGGAAATAATATGTATTTAGTTGTAGGATTGGGAAACCCCGGAAATGAATACAAAATGACGAGGCATAATATTGGTTTTGAAGCAATAGATTATATGGCAGTGAAAAACGGAGTCAAAATAAACAAGCTAAAATTTAAAGGTGTTTATGGAGAAACTAATATAAAGGGTGAAAAGGTTATATTTTTAAAACCACAGACCTATATGAATTTATCAGGTGACAGTATTGTTGAATTTTGTAATTTCTATAAAATTTCACCTGAAAATGTTATTGTAATTTCTGACGATACAGCTCTTGAGCGAGGCAGAATAAGAATCAGGCAAAAGGGTGGAGCAGGCGGACATAATGGTTTGAAATCTGTGATTTACAGATTAAAAACAGAAAATTTTCCAAGGATAAGAATTGGCATTGGCTCTGCAGTAAATGAGAATATGGATATGGTTGATTTTGTTATCGGAAGATTTACAAAGGATGAAATTCCTGTTTTGGAGAATGCTATTATAAAGGCTTCGGAAGCAGTTATTGATATTATTGAAAATGATGTTGGATATGCTATGAACAAACATAATTCTAAAATATGAAATTTTATGACATTTTAACAGAAAACAACGAATTTTTACAATTTAAAAAAGCATTAGAAAATCCCCCCATATCTGTGGCAGGGATTGTTGAGTCTGCGCTTTCTCACTTTATCATATCAAGCTGTGATAATGAGGGGGCGCTTATTATTATGTATTCAGAGGATGAGGCAAAGAGTCTTTTCAATGATTTAAAATTTTTCACAGATAAGGCTTTATTGTTTCCTGCAAGGGAATATATATACTATAACATAGATGCACTTGGACACTTTAAGGAGCATAAAAGGATAAGAGCACTTAATTCAATTTCTGAGGATAAAATAGTTGTTACCTCGTTAGAGGCGTGTTTAGGTTACACTATTCCTCCAAAAGTTCTTGAAGAAAACACATTTAAAATAAGACCTGAAGAAGAGTATGCCATTGAAGAATTGTGTCAAAAGCTTGTTAAAATGGGATACACAAGAGGAGAAATAGTTGAGGGATGCGGTCAGTTTTCAGTAAGGGGAGGAATTGTTGATGTATTCTCACCTGCAGAGGATTTTCCATACAGAATTGAATTTTTTGATGATGAGGTAGACTCGGTAAGAATATTTGACTATGTTTCGCAAAGGACAATGAATTCGATTGATGAGGCATTAATTTTGCCTTGTCGTGAAGTTATTTTAAGTGAAGAAAAAAGAATAGAAATTTCTGATAGATTAAATGAGAAAATAAAGTCATTTAAAAGAAAAAAAGGGGATTATTCACAAATATGTGAAAATATTAAAGAGGATAGTGAAGCAATTTTATATGGAAGCGAATTTTCTGCCATAGATAAATATGCGACTCTTGTTTATGACGGAATTTATACTTTGTTAGATTATTTTGATAATTCCAAAATGGTTTTTGTCAGTGAACCAAAACGACTTTCCGAAAGAGCAAAAACAATTTTCTGGGAGTTATCTGAAAAAACATCAGATTTATCCGAAAAGGGTATTTATATATCTATGGATAATGAACTGATGCTTTCGTTTGATGATTTTTGTCAAAGAGCGAGCCAGATGAAGCATATTTCAGTAAATTCACTAAACCATTCTTCAATCAGCTATAAATATAAATCAATTTTCAACTTCAATAGCCGTGCAACAGTAAGTCTTCACGGAAAAATTGATTATCTTTTTGATGATTTAAAAAAATGGCAAAAGGACGATGTGACAGTTATAATACTGGCGTCAAACAGAGGCAGAGGCGAGAATATAAGCGGAATTTTAAATGACAGAGGAATTGGAGCAGAATTTTTAAATGATATCCGGGATTTTAAAAAGGGGAAAATCTCGGTTATGTGTGGAGAACTGAAAAAGGGCTTTGAATATCCTGATTTAAAGTTTGTTTTAATTTCCGAGCAGGAGATTTTTGAAACAGAAAAGAAAAAACAACGAAGAAAAATTGAAAACACAAAAAGGCTTAAATCTTATAATGAAATAAGCATAGGGGATTATGTTGTTCATCAGACACATGGTATAGGAAAATACGATGGAATGAAGAGGATGACTGTCAATGGTGTCGGAAAGGATTATTTAAAAATTCAGTATCGTGGTACTGATTGTTTGTATATACCTGTTGACCAGATGGATATGCTCTATAAATATATCGGAAACACAGACAAGGAATTAAAGCTTAATAAACTAAATAGCTCCGAGTGGAATAAAACAAAAGCCAAAGTAAGAAAGTCGACCGAGGACATAGCAAAGCAACTGGTAGCACTTTATGCCGAAAGATTAAAAACAAAGGGCTTTGCGTATCCCCAAGACGGGCCTTGGCAGAGAGATTTTGAAGACACATTTACCTTTGAAGAAACAGATGACCAGTTAAGAAGTATTGAAGAGGTCAAAAATGATATGGAGAGCGAAAAGCCGATGGACAGACTCCTGTGTGGAGATGTCGGATATGGAAAGACGGAGGTTGCAATCCGTGCAGCATTTAAAGCAGCAGTTAATTCAAAGCAAGTGGCGTACTTATGTCCTACAACTGTTCTTGCGATGCAGCATTATGATACCTTTAAAAAGAGAATGGAAGGTTTTGCAATAAAAGTTGAAATGCTTTCAAGATTCAGAACCCCGACTCAACAGAAAAAAAT
>JAZNOH010000051.1:0-1525 GCA_045580715.1 Clostridia bacterium | reverse complement strand
ATCAGGCTCAATCGCACCTGACTCACTGCCGATATCGACCATAAATCTGATTTCCTCTTCAGTCACCTCTTCTTCGTCCTCGGAATTATGATTAATTCCGTAAGGTTTTAAAATGACAGAAGCTAAAAATGAGAGAATTTTCTCAAACGGAGGGACAATGATATAAACAAGATTAACGAGCCATAATAAAGGGAATAGTGTTTTTTCTGCATTTTGGGCAGTTAATTTTTTTGGTATAACAATTCCAAATAGCTCAATTATAAATGCCAATATCAAAAGTCCGCTTATGGATAATAAGGAAAAGTAACCATCAAGCTCATAACCGGAAACGAGCGTATATATAATTGACATTCCCAAACCTGCCGACAACAACTCTAAGAATACAATAGCAAGCTGTAGTCTGACTATTGTGACAGTTGATTTTTCAACAAGCTTTAAAGCCTTTTTTGCTTTTTTGTTTCCGTCTTCTGATAATCTTGAAAGTCTTGCTTCACTCACCTGGTCAACTGATGCTTTTGCAAATCGCAAAAGTAGAACAGCTAAAATAACAATAACAGTAATTATACTTCGAGGGGGGAACGAGTCCACAACCATCATCCTTTCGTAAAACAATATATAGTCGGTCATATATAACCGACTATACTATATCAAAAAATATTCAAAAAGTCAAATGTTGTAATCAATATTTAATCTATTTGTGGAATTTGTTGAGAATTTGCTCCTTAATTTGTGATAAAAGCAGAGTAAGCTCTTTGCATCTTACCAAAATCAACATTGTCAAATAAACTATAAATGCACCAATAGCACATATCAAGAATTTAAGAAGAATATTTATATCTAAAATATTCTTAAGATATGTTGCAAAAATTATGGTAACAACACTTGAAACAGCTAATTTTCCAATTAATTTAAGCATTGATGAGAATTTAAAATCAGGAATGTATTTTTTTATTGACCTGTTCAAAAGATAAATTGTCAGGATAACTGAAAGGCTTGTTGCTAAAGAAACGCCCATAACTCCGATGAATTTTGCTAAGATAAGGCTCAGGATTGCATTTAAGAAAACAGCTGAGATATTTGCAATCATAGGGGTTTTTGTATCCTGATACGAAAAATGCAGTCTTATATACATTTCACGAATTGCAATCAACCCAAAACCGATTGAAAAACCGATTAAGGCTCTTGATGTGTGATGAGCTGCAATCTCGTCAAACTGACCTCTCATATAAACAATTTCCACAATCTCAGGTGACATAATGCACGCAACAATTGTGATTGGAACAAGTAATATAATCAAACCACTAAGCGATTCCTTAAAGGTTTTTATAACCATTTTTGTGTTGTTTTCTGCAACATATGTCGCATATTTTGACAAAAGGATAAGACTTAAGGTGGCAGTGATTGTTGCTGTGATAAACTGTTCCAATGTGTATGCGTATGAGTAATTTGATGCAATACCCTCGCCGAGAACTGAGCAAATTGCCTTGTCAACAATACCATTTAATTGAATAAAAATATTGCTTAA
>JAZNOH010000050.1:0-3536 GCA_045580715.1 Clostridia bacterium | reverse complement strand
TTAAACTCCATGCCTATTTATATACCAGAAGAGAAAGATATAGATAGATTTGAAGAACTTGTTTCTTCAATGGACAGAATGATTCTTGAAAATCATAGAGAAAATATAAACTTACAGAAAATTCGTGATGGTTTATTACCTAAACTTATGTCACGAGAAATAGACTTAACAGATATTGATATATAATCAACTAACAAGGAGAAATAATTATGGGAGCATTTTTTACAGAAGCAGACTATGAAAACTCTGTAATAGAACTTTTTAGAAATATGGGTTATACCTATGTGTATGGACCAGATTTAGAAAGAGATTTTACAAACCCTTTATTTGAGGATGAATTATTAAGTGCATTGTATAGGTTGAACCCTACTCTACCTGACAATGCTATTAGTGATGCCTTGTATAAATTGAAGAATTATGAAAATGGAGAGTTAGTTCAGAAGAATGCTGTGTTTATGGACTACCTCCAGAATGGTGTTCCCGTAAGATATTTAGATAAAGGCGAAGAACGTTCTGCTATTGTTTATTTAGTTGATTATAAGAATATTAATAATAATTCATTTGTGATTGCAAATCAATGGACTTTTATTGAGAATAGCAATAAGAGACCTGATGTGTTATTGTTCTTAAATGGTTTTCCTGTTGTTTTAGTTGAGTTAAAATCACCTTCAAGAGAAGAAACAGATGCATCAGAAGCATACTTACAGATTAGGAATTATATGCAGGAAATTCCTTCAATGTTTATCTATAATGCTATTTGTGTTATGAGTGACCAGCTTACTTCAAAGGCAGGTACAATTACCTCTGGCGAAGATAGATTTATGGAATGGAAAACAAAAGACGGTTCTTATGAAAATACTCAATATGCACAGTTTGATACTTTCTTTGAAGGTATATTTGAAAAAGAAAGATTGCTTGATATTATAAAGAACTTCATTTGTTTTTCAAATGAAGGTGTAAAGAGTTTTAAGATACTCGCGGGTTATCATCAGTATTTTGCTGTTAATAAAGCAGTTGAAAGCACAAGAAAAGGCACAATGACTGATGGTAAAGGTGGTGTCTTCTGGCACACGCAAGGTAGTGGTAAATCCTTATCGATGGTTTTCTATGCTCATTTGCTGCAAGAAAAATTACAAAGTCCTACCATTGTTGTTATAACAGATAGAAATGATTTGGATGACCAATTATATAGTCAGTTTTCAAAATGTAAAGACTTTTTAAGACAAGACCCTATTCAAGCTGAAAGTAGAGAACATTTGAAAACACTTCTTGCTGGACGTCAGGCTAATGGTATAATATTCACTACAATGCAAAAGTTTGAAGAATCAGAGGAAGCATTGTCTGAGCGTAGAAATATTGTGGTAATGACTGATGAGGCTCATAGAGGACAATATGGATTATCAGAAAGAATTAAGATAACAAAGAATGATGCTGGTGAAGAAGTTGCAAAAAGAGTTGTAGGAACAGCAAGAATTATAAGAAATAGTTTACCTAATGCTACTTACATAGGATTTACAGGTACTCCTGTTTCTGCACAGGACAGGAGCACAAGAGAAGTATTTGGTGATTATATTGATGTTTATGACATGACTCAAGCTGTTGAGGATGGTGCAACCAGACCTGTTTACTATGAAAGCAGGGTTATTAAACTCAATCTTGATGAAAACACATTGAGAATGATTGATGCTGAATATGACATAATGGCGCATAATGCAGATGAGCAAGTTATAGAACAGAGTAAGCGTGAATTAGGTCAAATGGAAGCAGTATTGGGTAATGATAACACAATCCATTCCCTTGTTGTAGATATTTTAGACCATTATGAGAATAATAGAGAAAATCTTTTAACAGGTAAAGCAATGATTGTTGCCTACTCCAGACCTATTGCTATGAAAATATATCAGAAGATTTTGGAGTTAAGACCAACTTGGACAGAAAAAGTTGGTGTTGTGATGACAAGCAGCAATAAAGACCCTGAAGAATGGCACAGTATCATTGGAAATAAGCAACATAAAAATGAGTTGGCAATTAAGTTTAAGGATAATGATAGTCCATTAAAAATTGCTATTGTAGTTGATATGTGGCTTACAGGGTTTGATGTACCTTCTCTTGCTACAATGTATGTTTATAAACCTATGGCAGGATATAATCTTATGCAGGCCATTGCACGTGTTAATCGTGTGTTTAGAGATAAAGAAGGTGGCTTGGTAGTAGATTATGTAGGTATTGCATCTGCTCTTAAACAGGCTATGAATGATTATACTGTGAGAGATAAGAAGAATTATGGTGATACTGATGTAGCGAAGGTTGCATATCCTAAATTCCTTGAAAAGTTGTCAATTTGTAGAGATTTATTCTTTGGGTATAATTATGATAAGTTTAAGACAGGAACAGATTTAGAAAGAGCAAAAACAATTAGTGGTGCTGTTAATTTCATTATTGATAGAGATAAGGAAAAAGAAAGAGAAGATTTTGTTAAAGAATCTCTTATGCTCCATCAGGCGTTATCTTTGTGTTCTTCTATGGTAGGTAAGGATGATAGATTTGAAGCTGCTTTCTTCGAGGCTGTAAGAGTTATGGTTATGAGACTTACTAATCAAGGAACAGGTAAAAAGATTTCTCTACCAGAAATGAATGCCAGAATAAATGAATTGTTAAAACAAAGTATCAAGAGTGATGGTGTTATAAATCTATTTTCTGATTTTCAACAGGAATTTTCATTGTTTGACCCTAAATTCCTTGAAGAAATATCAAAGATGAAGGAAAAGAACCTTGCTGTTGAATTGTTGAAAAGGTTGATAGCAGAACAGATACATATTTATAAAAGGACAAATGTGGTTAAGTCTGAAAAGTTTAGTGTTCTCATTCAAGAAGCTATGAATAGATATTTGAATGGTATGCTGACAAATGAGCAGGTTATTGAAGAACTTATGAACCTTGCAAAACAGATTTCTAAAGCAAAAGAAGAAGGCGAAGAATTAGGACTGACAACTGATGAGTTGGCTTTCTATGATGCTTTAACAAAACCACAGGCTATTAAAGACTTTTATGAAAATGATGAACTCATTGCAATAACAAAGGAATTAACTGAATCATTAAGAAAGAATAAAACGGTGGATTGGCAAAAGCGTGATTCTGCAAGAGCAAAAATGCGTATGATGATTAAGAAACTACTTAAAAAACATAGATATCCACCAGAAGGTATGGATGATGCAGTTCAAACAGTAATGGTTCAATGTGAATTATGGGTAGATAATGAAGAAATGTAAAATATAAAGGAGAGTATGATTATGGTATCAGAAAAAACAAAAAAGTTGATGGCAAGTTATTTGGAAAAGTTTGGTTGTAAAGATGCTGAAAACAATTATGAAATAAGAATGTATGAGCTTGAAGCTGATGAAACAAGACTCAATTATAGGAATAAGTTTTTGGTGGTAACTGCAAGATGTGGGTTTTCACAGGCATGTAATGAAAATTTACTTAAGTATTGTGAAGGGGAATGTGTTGCAGAAGTTGATAATATAAGTCGGATCGTA
>JAZNOH010000049.1:0-19256 GCA_045580715.1 Clostridia bacterium | reverse complement strand
GAGAAAAAGCCTCTAAAAAAGAATTATATTCCTCTTTAAGCATTTCTTTCATTCTGTTTTCAAACTCATAGGGTAAATTCATTTTCTTTTTCCTTACATTATCGGAGAGAACAATCTCAAGATTCCATCTAGCATATAACTTATCGGATGTTCCTTTTTCCTCTTTTTATATGCATCCTCAGACATCTTCTCACAGCCTATCATATCATTTAAAAATATCTCTTTATTTTTCTTTGCAAACTCATTGTCATAAACAAATGCATTCAATTCAAAGTGAAGCTCAAAGCTTCTTTTATCAATGTTTGTAGTTCCGATTGTTGCGACATCATCGTCACATACAATAGTTTTTGAATGAATAAAACCAGGATAACAATATACTCCAACACCTGCTTCAATTAAATCTCCCACAAATGACATTGTGGTATGGTAAACATACTTTTTGTCGGGAATACCGGGTATCATTACCTTTACATCAACTCCTGACTGGGCTGCCATTTTTATTGCACTCATAAATGTTACATCAGGAACAAAATATGGCGTCTGTATGTAGATATATTTTTTTGCTGCGTTAATCATTTTTAGCATTCCGAATTTAATTTCTTCTTCATCAGATTCAGGACCGCTTGCAACAATCTGGACAGGAAGCTTCTTTCCTACATCAGTTTTATATGAGAAAAAGTCTTTCATTCTTTTTGTTATATCCTCTCCTGATGAAAATTCCCAGTCAAAGCTGAAATATTTCTGGACCTGAAAAACTGCCTCTCCCACAAGTCGAATATGAGTATCTCTCCATGGGGATGGCTTTCCATATCCCATATATTCCATTCCGATATTTATGCCGCCAAGATATGCAATTTTTCCGTCAACAACTATAATTTTTCTGTGGTTTCTATGATTTATTTTTGATATTGAAAATAGCTTAACAGGAAAGAATTCGGCAACATATGCATTCGGAGTATTTTTAAGCTTTTTAAATAATTTGGAATTAGTTAAAAGTGAGCCCAGTCCATCATACAACAAGCGAACCTCAACGCCCTCGTTTGCTTTCTTTATCAAAGCATTAATAATCTCGTTTCCAATCTCATCATCACGGATGATAAAATATAAAATGTTTATATTCTTTTTTGCGTTTTCAATATCCCTTAATACCGACTTATACTTTTCCTTTGCGTCAGTAAATATTTCAATATCATTATCGTCAGTATATGGACTTTTTGCACTCACTGACAGATATTTAATCATTGTTTTATATTTATCATCAGTTGAAATCATTTGCTGGTCAGAAAGTTGTTTTCTTAATTTTATATCTGTTTTTGCTGCCATCTCGAGCTTTGACATATATTTCTTCTTTGTATGTCTTTTTAATCCAATTCCAAAAATCAGATAGAAAACTAATCCAACACCCGGAAATGCTATAAAACACAAAACCCACGCAATAGAAACAACAGGATCTCTGCGTTGAAAACATACCACAAAAATAATTGATAACAAACTAATCAGGTACAGAATATTCATTACCAAAACAATACACCTCTTTTTATCTTAAGTAAGGTCAAAAACAAAAAAATATTTGACTTTTTACTGATTTTATTATATCATATAAAAGTAAAAAAGACAATACTAAAAGTTTTACTGCACTATAATTTTTTACTATGTGTATTAAAGCTTAGAACGGAGTGTTGAATTGAAAAAGTATTATGCAGTCAGAAAGGGTAAAAAAACAGGAATTTTTAATAACTGGGAAGAATGCAAAGAACAAATTATGGGATTTTCCAATGCAGAATTCAAAGGATTTATGACTCTTTTAGACGCAGAGGATTATATGAACTCATCATCGAAAACCAATATTTCTTCAAGCGATGCAGTTGCATATGTTGACGGAAGTTACTCCAATGAGCTTAAAATGTTTTCCTATGGAGCTATTATTTTTTATAACAATGAAATTAAAGAATTTTCAAAGGCATTCTCTGACCCTGAGCTCATTGATATGAGAAATGTCGCAGGAGAAATTAAGGGAAGCGAATTTGTTATGAAATATTGCATTGATAACAATATTAAAAGTGTTGATATATACTATGATTACGAAGGCATTGAAAAATGGTGCAATGGTGAGTGGAAAGCTAACAAAACCGGTACTGTTGCTTATAAAAACTTTTATTCTTCAATTTCAGATAAGCTTACTGTTAATTTTATTAAGGTTAAGGGTCATTCAGGTGATGAATATAATGATTTAGCCGATACATTGGCAAAATCTGCACTAAACATTTAACAAGAGGTGAATATTTTGAATTTATTATTTGTATGCACGGGAAATACCTGCAGAAGTCCTATGGCTGCTGCTATTATGGATAAACTATGCGAAGAGAATAATCTCGATGTCAGAATTGAATCAGCAGGAATGTTTGCAACTGATGGAGAAAAAGCTTCTCCTGAAGCAGTTGAGGCGATAAAAAAGTATGATGTTGATTTATCTGAACATCTATCCCAACAGATTACCCCCGAACTTATTGAAAAAAGTGATATGATAATAACAATGACAGAAGCTCATAAAATGGTTTTACAGGATATGGCAAAAGAAAAAACCTGCACTCTCTGTGAGGTTGCAGATATGAGTGGAGATATTGAAGACCCATTCGGCGGAGATGTTGACGACTATATTGAGGTAGCAGATAAGCTATATATTGCACTCACTCAATTATGTAATAAGCTCGAAGAAATTCAAAAAAATCAAGAAGAACAGGAACAGATATGATTACCTTTCATAATATAAACAAAAATGATTCAAAGGAGCTTTCCAGACTCGATGAAGAATGTTTTTCCTCCCCATGGTCAGAGTCTTCTTTTTTAAATGAAGCATCAAACCCTCTTGCTCAATATGTCATTGCAAAATCGGACGAAAAAATTATAGGATATGCAGGCTATTGGCAGGTTGTTGACGAAGGGCAGATAACCAATATTGCAGTTTCGAAAGATTATAGACGAAAAGGAATTGCTTATCAAATGTTAGAAAGACTCATTAAAAAAGCAAGAGAAATGAAAATATCTGTCTTATCACTTGAGGTAAGAGAGTCTAACCTTCCTGCAATTAACCTTTATGAAAAATTTGACTTTAAAAAAGTAGGCACAAGAAAAGACTATTATAAAAATCCAACAGAAAATGCTGTTTTAATGGATTTAGTTTTATGATTTAACAATATACGAAAGGAAAATATAAATGGACAAGCTTATACTTGGAATTGAAAGCTCCTGTGATGAAACTGCTGCTGCAGTAGTTAAAAATGGCAGAGAAATTCTATCCAATGTAATAAATTCTCAAATAGATTTGCACAAAAAATACGGAGGGGTTGTTCCTGAAATTGCTTCAAGAAAGCATATAGAAAATATTGATGCAGTTGTTGAAGAGGCGCTTTCTTCAGCCAATGTGACACTTAGTGATATCGATGCAATTGCAGTAACATATGGGCCTGGATTAGTGGGAGCATTATTAGTCGGAGTTTCCTTTGCCAAGGCATACGCATATGCCAGTAAAAAACCACTTATCCCTGTTCATCATATCAAAGGTCACATAATGGCAAACATATTGGCGCACAAGGACTTAGAACCTCCATTTGTATGTCTTGTTGCATCGGGTGGCCATTCACACATAGTATTGGTGGAGGATTACAATAAATTCAAAATTCTTGGAAGAACAAGAGATGATGCGGCCGGCGAAGCCTTTGACAAAATTGCAAGAGTTTTAGGTCTTGGCTATCCGGGAGGACCATTAATTGACAAGCTGGCAAAGGAAGGTAATCCGAATGCAATTAATTTCCCAAGAGTCAGAATAGATAAAAGCTCTCTTGATTTTTCATTCAGTGGAGTTAAAACATCAGTTATTAACTATCTTCACAAAGCCGAACAACAAGGAGTGATGGTTAATAAAGCCGATGTTGCTGCAAGCTTTCAGGATGCTGTTACCGATGTTTTATGCGAGCATACAATAGAAGCAGCTATTTTGAATAACTCAAAAATAATAACTATTGCAGGTGGTGTGGCATCAAATTCTGAGCTTCGTGAAAAAATGACAAAGCTTGCAAACGAAAAGGGAATAAAAGTTTTATACCCCTCCCCTGTTCTATGCACTGATAACGCAGCAATGATAGCTTGCGCAGGATATTATCTGTTTGATGAAAATATTACTCTGGATTTATCTTTAAATGCACTTCCATCTTTATCAATAGAGAATTAATTAATAGGACCTGATATGCATCAGGTCTTTTGTTTTTGGAAAAAATAAACAAATAAATTTGTTCTTTTTATTATATAAGTAGCATTTACATAAATATTATTATGTGATATAATTAATAATGATATATAAGCATAAAATTTATATATAATTAAAACGAAGGAAGGTATAGACCAATGCAAGATACAGTTTTAGAAAATAACAATATAAGTGAATATCAGCTATACCTTTTTAACGAAGGTACAAACTTTATGTCATATCAATTCCTTGGTGCACATAAAATAGATAATGGATGGCGATTTGCTGTTTGGGCGCCAAATGCTCAGGAAGTATATCTCTCCGGCTCCTTTAATAACTGGAAAAATTTCGAATTTCCGCTCACAAAAATTGGTACAACAGGCGTTTGGGTTGGTGAATTTGATTGTGTTTCTCATAATGATTTATATAAATATATAATAAAAACAAAAAGCGGCGAATTTATTTACAAAGCAGACCCATTTGCATTTTATTCAGAACTAAGACCGGGAACGGCCTCTGTTGTATATGATGAAGAACAGTTCAATTGGACAGACTCAAAATGGATGAAAAAAAGAGAAACAACTCCTCCATATGATAAGCCAATGCTTATTTATGAAGTACATGCAGGCAGTTGGAAAACCCATTCTGACGGAAGCTTCTATAACTACCGTGAGCTTTGCGATGAATTATGTGAATATGTTTTGAAAATGGGGTATACCCATATCGAATTTATGCCAATTTGTGAATACCCGTTTGATGGTTCATGGGGATATCAGGTTACAGGATTTTTCTCCCCTACCTCCCGATATGGAACTCCGGAGGATTTGAAATACGCCATTAATAAATTCCACGAAGCAGGAATCGGTGTGATAATGGATTGGGTTGGTGCGCATTTTCCAAAGGACGCTTTTGGATTATATAATTTTGATGGAGAACCTGAATTTGAATATGCTGATTCAAGACTTGGAGAGCATAAAGATTGGGGTACAATGGTTTTTGACTATTCAAAAGGCGAGGTTATTTCATTTCTCTTATCCTCAGCTCACTATTGGATTAGTGAATTTCATTTTGACGGATTGAGGGTTGATGCAGTTTCATCAATGCTCTATCGTGATTATAGCAGGAACGACGGAGAGTGGATACCAAACATATATGGCGGCAATCAAAATCTTGAAGCAATAGCATTTCTTCAAAATATGAACAAAATTATGTTCTCAGAATTTCCTAATATACTTATGATTGCCGAAGAATCAACAGCTTGGGAAAAGGTTACTGCACCTGTTGAGAGTGGTGGTTTGGGTTTTAACTACAAATGGAATATGGGTTGGATGAATGACACATTAAGATATATGTCTATGGACCCTTTTTTCAGAAAATCAAACCACAATTTACTGACATTTTTAATGTTCTATGCATATTCGGAAAATTTCATTCTTCCACTTTCTCACGATGAGGTTGTTCACGGAAAACACTCATTAATTGATAAGATGTTTGGCTCATACGAAGAAAAGTTTGAAGGATATAAAGCCCTTTTGGGTTACTATATGTCACTGCCGGGAAAAAAACTGATGTTTATGGGCGGAGAGTTCGGTCAGTTTTTAGAATGGAGATTTGCAGAGGAGCTTGAATGGAATGTTTTGGAAAATGAAAGACATCAAAAGCTATTAGAATATTCTAAAGCTATTAATCATTTCTATCTTGATAACAAGCCATTTTGGGAAATTGATTGTGATTGGAGTGGCTTTGAATGGATAAATGATAAGGATTGGGATAACTCTGTGATATCATTTATGAGAAAATCAAAAAAGAAAAATGATAACATAATAATAGTTTCAAACTTTACTCCTGTTGACAGAAAAAATTATGTAATAGGAGTTAAACAATCAGGAGAATATGAAATTTTATTGGATAGTGCATCAAAAGTTTTTGGCGGTCAGAAATCTACTAAAAAGGTTACATTAAAGGCAAAAAAACAGGAGTTTAATTCTTTTAAATACACAATATCTCTTGATATAAACGGATTATCAACAATATATATAAAAAGAAAGATTAAACCTCGTAAAACTACTACTCAAAGGAGATAGAATTATGATTTCAAAAGATTGCGTAGCTATGATACTTGCAGGTGGTCAAGGAAGTCGACTTGGAGCTTTGACAAAATATGTTGCAAAGCCTGCAGTGCAGTTTGGTGGCAAATACAGAATTATTGATTTCCCTCTTTCTAACTGCACTCATTCAGGGATTGATACTGTCGGAGTGTTAACTCAATATCAACCACTTGAACTAAACACCTATATTGGAAATGGAAATCCATGGGATTTGGACAGAAACCATGGTGGAGTTTATGTTCTTCCACCATACCAAAGTGCAAAAGCAGGAGAATGGTATAAGGGAACTGCAAATGCAATATACCAGAACTTAAGTTTCTTAGAAAGATTTAACCCAAAAAATGTTCTTATTCTTTCAGGCGACCATATTTACAAAATGCATTACGGAAAGATGCTTAAGGTCCACAAAAAAACAGGGGCTGCAATAACAATTGCAGTTATGCCTGTTCCATGGGAGGAAGCAAGCAGATTTGGAATTATGAATGTTGACGATGAAGGAAATATCATTGAATTTGAAGAAAAACCAAAAAATCCAAAGAGCAACCTTGCGTCAATGGGTATTTATATCTTTGACTATGATATTTTAAAAAAATATCTTATAGAAGATGAAAAAAATCCTGAATCGTCAAACGATTTTGGAAAAAATATTATCCCTGCAATGCTTAAAAACAACGAAAAAATGGTTAGCTTTAAGTTTGATGATTATTGGAAAGATGTGGGGACTGTTAGTAGTTTATGGGAAGCTAATATGGACCTTTTAAAAACTCCATCAGAATTCGATATTACTGACAGAAAATGGAATATATATTCAAGAAATATGCCACTACCTCCACATTATGCAGGTAAGAGCGCAAAGATAATTAACTCAACTGTGACAGAGGGCTCAATTATTAATGGAGAAGTTAATAATTCTATCATTTCAGCCGGAGTCGTAGTTGAGAAAGGTGCAAGAGTAATTAACTCTGTATTAATGTCAGGCGTCAAAGTCGGAAAAAATGCAATAATCAAAAAATCAGTTATAGGCGAGAATGCAATTATTTCAGAAAATACCCAGATTGGCACAATAACTGATAAAAATAATAAATATGCATCTAATTTCTGCACCAATGACATTGTTCTTATTGAAGAAGGGGTCAAAACCCAAAAGAATCAAATCATTCCAACCGGCTCAATGGTTGAAAAAGAATAAATCGGGAGGAGAATTGAAAATGAGAGATACAATGGGAATTATTATAGCAACTGATGACAAAATACCTCCGATTACTGACAAAAGAGCTGCAGGAGCTCTGCCTATCGCAGGTAGTTATCGAATGATAGATTTTATTCTATCAAATATGGCAAATGCAAATATAATTAATATCGGAGTTATAACAGAATCAAACTATAGCTCTTTAATGGACCACTTAAAATCGGGCAGTCCATGGGATTTAGATAGAAAAAATTATGGGCTTAATATTCTTCCTCCAAATATGGCATCTTTTAATTATTTCACTGGCAGGGGCGACCTTGATAGACTCGCAGGAGCAAGACAATTTTTAAGAAAAAGTCAACAAACATATGTTATTCTTGCCATGGACAATCTTATCTATAATATTGATTTTGAAGATGTTATGGAAAAGCATATTGAAAACCAATCAGATATCACAGTTGTATATAAAGATATGGCAGGTACACCTGAAGCTGAACTTTCACGACACACATTAATTGAGCTTGATAAACATAATAGGATTACTGATATCGAAGTAAACCCTCAATATCCAAAATCATCAAAAGCAAGCCTTGAGGTCTATGTTATGGAAAAGGCATTATTAGAAAGTATTATTGATGAATGTGTAGCACGAGGAGAGCATTATTTCGTCAGGGATGGACTTTCAAAAAAATTATCAGGTATGAACATAAACGGATACGAATTTTGTGGTTATTATGATAAAATAGACTCTTTAAAATCATATTTTAAGAATAATATGTTATTTCTAAAAGAAGATTTTAGAAATGAACTGTTAAGTCAGGATAACCCTGTATACACAAAAAACAAAGACCTCTCCCCTACAATCTACAAGGAAAATTCAAATGTTTATAACAGCCTCATTTCAAATGGTTGTCTAATAGAGGGAACAGTTAAAAATTCTATTCTTGCAAGAGGTGTTGTTGTTAAAAAAGGCGCTGTTATTAAAAATTCTATTATTATGCAGGACTCAATAATAGAAGAAAATGCATCACTGGATTGTGCGATATTAGATAAAGAGGTCACTATATCCAAAGATAAAAAGCTTGTCGGACAGAAGAGCTACCCTGTTGCAATTGCTAAGGGGTCAACAGTATAAGATTTAACAAAGGAGAAAATATTAATGGGATTAGATATAAGCACAGGAGTTTATAAAGCAAGAAAAAGATGTGGTTACACACAAGCAGAAATGGGTAAAGCTCTCGGAGTGAATGCAAACACCATTTCCAGCTATGAACGAGGCAAAACACAGCCATCTATGGAAAAGATAATACGCCTTTCTGAAATATCAGGCCTTTCAATAGGAGAGATATTAGTTTACTCGGATTATCACAATGTCGATTCCCCAAATAATCATATAATTGAACTTTTCAGGGATCTGAACGAAAATGACATAAAGGCTATGTGTTCTAAAAAATCAAACATATCCGCTTTAAAATTCTATGAAGAGCTTTTAAAACAGGACAATTTCTCAATTGTTAGAGACTTTCTATAAAAAAATGGACTGATTTTTCAGTCCATTTTTTTATAATTTATCTAATGTATCAAATTGATACCCACATTCAATTAAGTAATCTAAAACATCGGGCAAGGTTCTTGCGGTGACGCCCTTTGCAGGTGCATCATGCATAAGTATTACAACATCTTCTTTATCCCCGACTGTTTTCTTTAGTCTTGACATTATACTGCTCTCAGATGGATTTGCACTCTCAGCATCTCCTGTCAACGCATTCCAATCACAATATCTATAATCATTCTCCTCCAATTTTATCTTGCACTCCTGTTTAATCTCTCCATATACCCCACTGTTGTATCCTCCGCCAGGCAATCTGCAAATTTTAGGATAATTTTTGTTGTTTGTAATCTTATGAATAATCTCCTGTGAGTGATTAATCTGATTCATAAATGCGTCGACACTTGCATATAATTCACTATACTTATGTGAATAGGAATGATTTGCTATCAAGTGTCCCTCTTCAAAAACTCTCCTTGCAGCACCCTGATTTTGCTCCATAAGAGTTCCTACCATAAAGAAGGTTGCCTTAACATTATATCTTCTCAAAACATCCAGAACATCTGCTGTCACAGAATAGTTAGGACCATCATCAAATGTCAGATAGGCCTTCTTGATGCCATCACTTTTTTTGGTATCTAAGATAATATCACTGCTCTTTTGGGGAAGCTGGGGATAAACATATCCATTAAATATGAAATCAATTTCATCTTGTTTGTTTTTTATGCTAATAAAGATTGAAACAAGAATAGATACTATGACAACACTTATCGCAACAAGCATTGATAACATCATAATTCTTCTGTTTCTTAATTTTCTTTTTGTATCTCTGCGTTGCTTACGAAATTCAATCTCACTTGACATCCTCATTCCTCCCCTCATAGTTTTATTATACAACAAAAAAATCTATTTTTCAACAATAATTTTAATATATGGAGGCAAATATGAAAAAAAATATTTATGTAACTGTCTTAGCTACCATTATAGCAATTTCTTCGGGCATTTTCGTAAGCTTTAACATACCTGATAATAATACTGTTACATCATCTTCTCAATCAAGCTATGATAACAAAGATAACAAAGGAATTGGATGGGGACTTAAAAAAGTTAAAAATTCAGAGCCTGAAATACCGTCCTCCCAAAAAGAATTACTTAGCCAATATAATGCATTTTATATGGATAAATCAAAACCAAAAAAACTCTATCTTACATTTGATGAGGGCTATGAAAATGGTTATACCGCCAAAATACTTGATGTTTTGAAAGAAAAAAATGTAACAGCCACCTTTTTCATTACTGCACCATATGCCAAGGAACAAGGTGTGCTAATAAACAGAATGATAAATGAGGGACATATAATAGGAAATCACACAATTAATCACCCTAATCTTCCAAATCTGTCTGATTCACAAAAGATAATTGATGAATTAACAGGAATGAATGATTTAGTAAAAGAACTTTATAATTACGAAATGAAATATTTAAGACCTCCTGAGGGTGTATATTCCGAAAAAGTTCTCTCAATCGCAAATAATTTAGGCTTCAAAACAGTTTTTTGGAGCTTTGCCTATAAAGACTGGGATACAAATTCCCAAAAAGGCAAAGATTATGCTCTGTCCCAAATCACACCATATCTTCACGACGGAGCAGTTTTATTATTACATGCAGTATCAAAGGATAATGCAGATGCTATGGCCGATATAATTGATTATTCGCGATCACAAGGCTATGAATTTGCGTCATTAGATGAAATTATACCATAAAAAATGTGGCTTTTTTAAAGCCACATTTTTTAAATACCACGATATAAAAGGCGTGATGGTAAAAATAATTTTAAAGTATTATGAATTAACATCTTTGTTCTTGAATTCTCATATGAGATACTTACACCATCGATTGATTCGCTTTTTATTCCTTCACTTCCGCTTACATCGTATAAGACATCACAAACAGCGCAAACTGCTTCCCCAATCTCATTTACAGTCCCACGATTATCTGTTGCTTTCATCACATACTTATGAGAAATCTTTTCAAGACTACAAAATAATTCTTCGCTTTGAATTTTTTGACCGTTATATTCTTTTATATAATAGTTATAATCTACCATTTTTCCTCCTTTCTGTTGCTTTATGCAACTATTGTTTTAAAAAAATATATTTGACCGCTAATTATCTATATTATACTACATATTTAGCCTTTTGTCAATAGCATTATGCAACTTTTATATTTTTATAATAATAAAATGGAGTTGTAAAAATAAATTTTACAACCCCATTTATTTAATCTGAAATAATTAATGCAATAAATTCCAAATCAATATCTCCAATATTTTTCAGGCTATGCCCTGTACCGGAAGGTGTCAAAGTCACACAACCAGGTGTAACTATTTTTGACTCCCCATTATCATTATAAAGTCCCTTTCCGGATAATATATAATATGTCTCCGACTCGCCTTTATGAATATGAAAATCTATTGATTTTCCAACAGGAAGTGTTATATGTGCAAACATATTTAGATTTGGACTTTTTATTCTAAAATCTGACAGATCAGAAATTTTAAAATTTATTTCACCGTCTTTATCCAACCTGTTCTTTGTTTGAACATCAATCTTATTCTTTATCATAATTTTATTCTCCCAAATTATGAATTGTTAAGCTTATTATTTATTTAATTTTTTCAATACCTCAGCAGCAATCATATCAACAAGCTTATCCATATCATCTATTGATGCATTTGAGTTTACAATAGGTGCTTTTCCATCACTTGAGAACAATTCCATCTTTGAAATTGTTTCTTGCTTAACAGCCTCAACTGCAGCAGGAATAAGGTCAATAATACCCTTGTTCATATCAGTAAACTTACTGAACTCTGCCTTAACAGCTGCAACATTGATATCTGTGAATATATTAACCTTACTGATACCTTCTTTAATTGCTCTTCTGAAATCATCGTCGGTAAGACCTGAGCCACCGTGAAGAACTAATGGAACATCAACAGTGTTTGCAATAGTCTTTATTCTTTCAAAATCAAGTTTTGGTGGCAATTTATATGCACCATGTGCATTACCGACTGCAATTGCAAGAGCATCTACCTTAGTCTTCTCAACATAGTCCTTTGCAAGCTTAGGATCTGTAAAGAATTTACTTGGATCACTCAAATGTGATGAACCCTCTGCAGAGCCTTCATTATCACCAACATGGCCTAACTCACCTTCAATAGTTGCACCATATGAATGTGCAATTTCTGCCATTTCTCTTACTTTTGCAACATTTGTATCATAATCATCTGTTGAGCAATCATACATAATTGATGTAAAGCCTAACTCCAATGCTTTTAAACATGTTTCCTTTTTTAAACCGTGGTCAAGATGTACAACCACAGGAATCTTAGCTTTTTTAGCCATTGGAATAAGGTAATATGAAACCTCCTCAAGCGGTCCATAAGGGAACAACACTTCAGCTGTACCCATAATAACAGGAGATTGTGTTGCTTCTGCAGCACTTATGATACCTCTTGCAAGCTCCATATTAACTGCGTTAAATAATCCCACTGCATACTTGTTTTTCTTTGCAGGAGCAAGTACCTGATTTAATGTAACTAACATAATTTATTCATCCTTTACTTATAGTCGATTTTGAAATTTAGTGGTTCTGATTAATTACATTCAGCCACCAATGGACCTTCCAATTCCTTCAAATAGAACATTCTTCCAGGTAATGTAGGAATATAAGTTGATGTTATCCATTTTGTTGGACCATATCTTAGAGTTGTCCAGAAGCTCATTCCCTGCCATTGCATACCTCTTCCAAATGTACCATCACATCCGCCGATTGCATAATCTGCCTGCATAAATAATCCAGGTCCAATTGTGTTAGCTCTGCAAGGAACTAATGTTGTTCTTGACTTAAAGCTTGTCAATGCATTTTGTTCAATTGTCAATGGGTGTAATTTTGCACCTATTCTGTGTGTTTGCTTCAACCATTCTTCATCTGTTGCATACTCTGCAGCAAAATGTGGCTCCCAGAATGCAATATGACACATTCTTCCAACGCCATATACCAATACTAATTTAGCACCCTCTGCCTTTAATTTTGCAATTTTTTCTGCATATGTAGGCAAGTTTTCCTTTGTTGCAAAGTTTCTCTGATTTTCAGGAACTGTCAATTCACCCAAAGGATTAAATAAAGCTTGCTTCATTGCATTTTGGAAAGCTGCAGGATCATCTGCTGCAAGTGTGTTTCCGTCTGCATCTGACCATTCATCCATATTAAATGTGTAAACATGATCACATTTAATATTCCATTCCTTTAAGAAGTAAACTGCCCATTTATACATTCCCATAGGACCTACAGGTAGTATCATTGCAAGTTTTTCTCCTCTTTCCTTTGCTTCCTTAATCTTCAAAGCAATTTCGTGTCCCATGTATGTATCAAATTCATAAATATTTTCACACTTTACAGGTTGGAAATCCTTATTCCAGAAATCTTGTCTGTCTGACACCTTGTTGCCTGGAGCACAACACTTGTCAATCTTCTCCATATCCCATCCTTCAGGATAGTATCCTTCCATCAATGATCCTTTTACTGTACTGTTAAAATCCATTTTAATTTCCTCCTTAAAATAATTATTTATGGTAATAACCTTTTTGTTGTAACTTTTGGCCACGCCAGACATTGTGTATATGCTTCAGCATATTGAACACTTGCCTGCAAACCTCTATATCTTGCACAGGTTTTAACAAACTCTGCAAAATCAATATTATCGTGGTCTCTCATCCACTTTAATTGACTTTCATGACATTCGAGCATTTCTAACTTCAAATCAATTTCGTCTGATATATCAACATACTCTGTTGGCAAGGTTCCGATACCTGCAAGATTATCCATATAGTAAATTGGAACAACCTCAGTTGCGCCCTTAACAGATGTTTCATAATGTGGAACGCTTGCTGCAAAGCTTGCATCAAACACCAATTTACTAACCTCAACATGGTCAGGCATATAATCATTAGGCGCATGTGTTATTATGAAATCAGGATTTGTCTTTCTGATTACATCAACAACCTTGTCACGATGCTCCTTATTAGCAGCATTTGCCATAACATCGCCTATATCACAGGTTACAACCTCAATTCCTGCTAAGCTGCCTGCTTTTTTTGCTTCTCCAATTCTGATTTTTCTTAGTTCTTCAGGCATAATAATTGCATGTCCGAGGTCACCATTACATACATGGCAAACAGTAACCTTGTCGCCTCTTTTAACGCATTTTGCCAATGTTCCGGCACAGTTTATCTCGATATCATCAGGATGACATCCAATTGCTAAAACATTCATTCCTTTTCCCTCATCTCTTTATCAAAAAATACTTGATATATTCCTACTATTATGATACAATATTTACAAGAAAAAATAAATGCACTTTTCTATTTTCTTTGTGCATTTTTGTAAACTCATATTTTGAAATGGAGTACAATTATGAAAAACGAACCAACCTCTTCCATCTACATAAAACACAGGGTAACAAATGTTATTTCAGTTACAAAAATAATAATGATGCATCTTCTTGAAATGGAAAAAGATTTTGACTTTCATACTGAAAAACATGACTTCTGGGAGATGCTTTATATTGATGCAGGACAAGCAGATGTTGTTTTAAAAAACGAGACACATTCGTTGAGTCAAGGTGATGTTTTTTTTGTTAAACCAAATATGCCACATAAACTTTGCGGTAATAAATCCTCGAATTTTAATGCATACCTTATATCTTTTACAACAAATTCCGCAAGCATGAATTTCTTTGCAAATAAAAAGTTTAATATTCCGGTGTCTTTAAGAAAATATATATCGTTAATCATAAATGAGGGAAATAATGCTTTTGTTATTCAAAGAAATAAGCCTGATGTAACGAAACTTGAACTAAACAAAGATGCTCCAATTGGCAGTGTGCAAATGATAAGATGCTATATTGAGCAATTTTTGATTATGCTATTAAGGGGAAGTGAAAACAAATCTCCAAACCTGTTTTCCAATAAGGAAAATATGGAAAACCATATTATTATTTCAGTCAAAAACCTCTTAAGCCAAAATTTATACTCCAATATAAGTGTTGACGAAATATGCCAGACCTTGCATTACAGCAGAACCTATATATCAAATATGTTCAAAAAGTATTGTGGCACTACAATAAACACATATTATAACAATTTAAAAATTACTGAGTCAAAAAATCTTATTGATAAAGATATATATAGCTTTACTCAAATTTCGGAAATGCTTGGTTTTAACAATCCTCATTATTTCACAAGAGTTTTTAAAAGAGTTACTAATATGACTCCTACAGAATATCAAAGTTCCTCAAGAATAAAATGACAGAAGCAATTTTGCTTCTGTCATTTTCTATTAATCAGTTAATTTTTTCACGCAATCAGCACAAATTCCGTCAAAGCCGGCAATTGTTCCAACTGTCTCTGAATGAATCCAGCATCTTCCGCATTTTTCATTCTTGTCAACCTCAACCAAAACCTTTGCTACATCACCTGCTACTGCAGCATCTGGAGCATCTCCATCTTCCACACAAGCCTTTGATGTTATAAAGAGTTCAGCCAATTCCTTTTCATTAATTGATTTTAATAATTCTAAAATTTCGCCCTTTGCATAGATTGTAACATCTGCATCAAGTGATTTTCCGATTAGCTTTTCATTTCTTGCAGGCTCTAATGCTTTGTTAACATCATTTCTCACATCAATAAGCTTATTCCACTTATCTTCAAGCTCTTTATTGTTCCAGAGTTCGTTAACCTTTGGCATATCACCAAGCATAACACTTACAGTATCATCACTTTCAAAATGAGGCATATACTTCCAGATTTCTTCACAAGTGAACGCTAATACAGGCGCCAACAACTTAACCATTGCATCAAGAATGATAAACATTGCTGACTGTGCACTTCTTCTCACCTGTGATGTTGGTTTTTCTGTATAGAGTCTTGATTTCAAAACATCAAGATAAAAATTACTCATTTCAACAATACAGAAATTAAGCATTACACCGTAAATTGTGTGGAATTCAAAGTTTTCATAAGCAGTGATTGTCTTTTCAACAAGTTGATTTAACTTCATCAAAGCCCACTTATCAAGCTCTGTCATATCCTCATAACTAACCATATCCTTATCAGGATTAAAGTCATTTATGTTACTCAAAATATAACGGGCAGTATTTCTGATTTTTCTATATCCTTCTGATAATTGCTTCAACGCATCCTGAGACATTCTCATATCTGTTCTGTAGTCAGCAGAAATTACCCACAAACGAAGAACATCAGCACCATACTGGTCAACAATTTCCTGAGGAGCAATTGAATTACCCTTTGACTTAGACATCTTCTTGCCTTCGCCATCCTGAATCATACCATGAGTTATAACTGTATTATAAGGCGCTTTGCCTGTTGTAGCTACACTTGTCAAAAGTGATGACTGGAACCAACCTCTGTATTGGTCATTACCCTCAAGATACATATCAGGCGGATAAGTCATATCTTCCCTGTCTTCACATACTGCTGCATGAGAAGAACCTGAGTCAAACCAAACATCCATAATATCCTTTTCTTTTGTGAATTTTGTGCATCCACATTCACACTTTGTTCCCTCTGGAAGTATTTGGGATGCGTCTGTATCCCACCATTTTCCAACTCCCTGTTTTCTGAACATATCAGCAACAGCCTTGATTGTATCTTTATTGATAAGCTCTTTTCCGCAATCTGCACAGTAGAACATCGGAATAGGAACTCCCCATGTTCTCTGTCTTGAAATGCACCAGTCACTTCTGTCAACAACCATGCTTGTAATTCTGTCTTCACCCCAACCAGGAACCCATTTTACCTTTTTAATTTCCTCAACGGCTTTTTCTTTTAGTGCATCAACAGATGCAAACCATTGGTCTGCAGCACGGAAGATGATAGGATTGTCACATCTCCAGCAATGTGGATACTGATGGACAATATTTTCTATTGCAACGAGGTTGCCGTCATTTTTAAGTCTTTCCAAAATGGCAGGGTTTGACTTTTCATAGAACATTCCCGAGAATTCTCCTGCCAATTCATTTTGATAACCCTTTTCGTCAACAGGCACAATAATTTCAATCTCAGGATACTTCTTGCAAACAATATAGTCGTCTGCACCAAATCCAGGAGCTGTATGGACACAACCTGTACCTGCATCCAATGTTACATGGTCACCCACTATAACCAAAGATTCACGGTCAATAAACGGATGCTGACACTTGATGTATTCAAGCTCTGCACCTGTAAATTTCTTAACAATTTCATATTCGCCCTCAATCTTTGCAGCCTTAACAACACTTTCAATAAGCTCTGTTGCAAGAACATATATATCCCCATTTTCAAATTTAACCAATGAATATTCAAAATCAGGATTTAAAGAAATTGCAACATTACCAGGCAATGTCCATGTTGTAGTTGTCCAGATAACAAAGTAAACATTTGAAAGACCTTCAAAAAGCCCTTTATCATCCTTAACTGCAAATTTAACATAGATTGAGCTTGACTTATCTTCTGCATATTCAATTTCTGCCTCTGCCAATGCAGTTTCACAATGAGGACACCAATAAACAGGCTTTAAGCCTTTATAAATAAGACCATTTTCAGCCATCTGTCCAAATATTTCAATCTGCTTTGCAACAAAATCGTCAGTCAAAGTTAAGTACGGATTTTCCCAGTCACCTAAAACACCAAGACGCTTAAACTGTACCTTTTGGTTTTCAACTTGTTCCATAGCAAACTCTTCACAAGCTTTACAGAATTTTTCTGCACCTGCTTCGTGTCTGTTAATTCCAAGTCTTTTAATAGCCTGCTGCTCAATAGGCAAACCGTGAGTATCCCAACCGGGCACATATGGAGAATAAAATCCTTGAAGATTTTTATATCTTACAATAATATCCTTTAAAATCTTATTAAGTGCGTGTCCCATATGAATATCACCATTTGCATATGGAGGTCCATCATGCAAAACAAATGATTTTTTTCCTGTGTTCTTTTTCTTTAATCTGTTATATAAATCTATCTCATCCCAATATGCAAGAGTTTCAGGCTCTCTTTGTGGAAGATTTCCTCTCATTGGAAAATCTGTTTGAGGAAGATTGACAGATTTAGTGTAATCTTGATTTTCAGCCATAATTTTTTCCCTTTCTATATAAACAAATTCAGGAATGTCGGAATTTATTTCCAACACTCCTATTATTTTACTCTATTTTCTCCAACATTTCAAGCATTACATTGCAAAAACTTTTTATTTTTGTTTTGTATGCATCAATTTCAGTTTGTAACTGTGTGAATTCTTGTGATTTATCCCTTGCTTTATTCTCAGCTTCCTGCAAAATATTCTGTGCCTTTTCACTTGCATTCTTTTTCATATCCTCTGCAGTATTTTGTGCATAAAGCAATGCATTTCTTAATGAGGTTTCAATGTTTTTATATTCCTCTATTGATTTATTAAGTACAATCTGCTTATCCTTTAGTTCTTTATTCTCTCTGTAAAGCTTTTCATAATCAGCTCCGACAAGGTCCAAAAAATCATCAACCTCATCTGCATTATAGCCTCTCATTTTTACTCCAAATTCCTGTTTTTGAATATCAAGTGGTGTTAACATATATATTTCCTCCTTAAATAAATTTTTTAATCATAATATGAAGTCTTTCACTTCTTGTTTTACCATCAACCCCGCAAAAAATATATCTGCCACTTCCTCGAACAGATAATATGTCATCCGGTTTAAGCATATGACTTATATTTTTACACGGAATATGATTTACACTAATTTTCTCGCCCAAAATCAAGGAGGAGGCTTCCTTTCTTGAAATATTCAGCATTGATGCAACAACTGCATCAAGCCTCAAGGATGCCGCAACTGTATTAATAATCCGAAATTTTGGTTCGGGTATTTCAATATCAGAAATATCCTCAACCAACGCCTTCACACCAACATTTGCAATCTTGTCAATTCCTGATGCTATATAATCAGCAATATCTGATAATATAAATATATAAGCACCATCATCATTGACTAAAATATCTCCCACCTGTTCTCGGTTTATCCCTTTGGAAAGCACCGTTCCGAGATAATCACGATGCGTTAATTCCTTTTTGTACTTT
>JAZNOH010000048.1:0-2603 GCA_045580715.1 Clostridia bacterium | reverse complement strand
GGAATTTTCTAAGGGTGCTGCTTGTTGTGTTGTTATGGCATCAAAGGGATATCCTCAAAGCTATGATAAAGGTTTTGAGGTAACAGAAGAAGAACTTTCAGATAATGCACAAGTGTTCCATGCAGGAACTGCCTTAAAAGATGGAAAAATTGTTACAAGCGGAGGCAGAGTGCTGGGAGTTACTGCAACAGCAGACACTCTTGAAGATGCGATAGAAGAGGCGTATAAGGCTGTTAATAAAGTACATTTTGATAATGCTTTTTATAGAAAAGATATCGGGAAAAAAGCTTTAGCAATTAAAAACAACCAATAGGAAAGGAAAAAGCATATGGTTTACAGAATATTCGTTGAAAGAAGAAAAGGACTTGACCATGAGGCTAAAAATCTCAAAGAGGAGTTAAAGAGTCTTTTAGGTATCGGGTCATTGGAAAAAATCAGAGTTTTTAATCGTTATGATGTTGAGAATATAGAGGAAGAATTATTCCAAAGCAGTAAAAAAACTGTTTTTTCAGAGCCACAGACAGATGTTATCTATGACGAGCTTCCAAATGAGGATGCGTATGTGTTTGCAGTTGAGTTTTTGCCAGGTCAATATGACCAGAGAGCTGACTCTGCTGCACAGTGTATTCAGATAATGTCAAGACAAGAAAGACCAACAGTTAAAACTGCAAAAATCTATATGCTTTTCGGGAAGCTTTCAAATGAAGAAATCGAAAAAATACAAAAATATGTTATAAACCCTGTTGAAAGCCGACTTGCATCTTTGGTTAAATTCCAGACCCTTGATATTCCTTATGAAATTCCTACCGAGGTTGAGACTATCGATGGATTTATTGACCTTGATGATGACGGACTAAAGGCACTTTTGGAAAAATTGGCTTTAGCGATGGACTTTGATGATATCAAGTTCTGTCGTGATTATTTTAAGGGAGAGGACAGAAACCCAACAATCACTGAAATAAGAATGATTGACACATACTGGTCAGACCATTGTCGTCACACAACATTTTTAACAACTATTGATGATATTACATTTGAAGATAAAATCCACGAGGATGCTTATAACAGATATATCGGCACAAGAAAGAACTTAAACAGAACAAAGCCTCAAAATCTTATGGATATTGCTACCTTGGCAGTTAAGGCACTAAGAAAGAACGGACAGTTAAAAAGACTTGATGAGTCAGAAGAAATCAATGCTTGTACTGTTAAAATCACAGTCGATGTTGAGGGCGAGAATGAAGAATGGTTATTGCTATTCAAGAATGAAACTCACAACCACCCAACTGAAATTGAACCATTTGGTGGTGCTGCGACCTGTATTGGTGGAGCTATAAGAGACCCACTATCAGGAAGAGCTTATGTATATCAGGCAATGAGAGTGACAGGTGCTGCTGACCCATTGGTTAGTGTTGAAGACACAATAAAGGGAAAATTACCTCAAAGAAAAATTGTTCAGACTGCAGCAGCAGGATATAGCTCATATGGTAACCAGATTGGTCTTGCAACAGGTCAGGTTGATGAAATTTATCACGATGGCTATAAAGCAAAAAGAATGGAAATAGGTGCAGTTGTTGCAGCAGTTCCAGCAGAGAATGTTCGACGCGAAGTTCCTGCCCCTGGTGATGTTGTAATCCTTTTAGGCGGAAGAACAGGAAGAGATGGTTGCGGCGGAGCAACAGGCTCATCAAAATCACATAAATTGGATTCATTGGAAAAATGTGGAGCAGAGGTACAAAAGGGTAATGCTCCTGAAGAGAGAAAATTGCAAAGACTATTCAGAAATCCTGAAGCTTCAAGACTTATAAAAAGATGTAACGACTTTGGTGCAGGCGGTGTCAGCGTTGCAATCGGAGAATTGGCAGATGGACTTCACATTGACTTAAATAAAGTTCCTAAAAAATATGAAGGTCTTGACGGAACAGAGCTTGCAATCAGTGAATCTCAGGAAAGAATGGCTGTTGTTGTTGAAGAAAAGGATGCTAAGAGATTTTTTGAACTTGCAAAAGAAGAAAATCTTGAGGCTACAATTGTTGCAACAGTTCAGGCTGACCCTCGACTTGTGATGACATGGAATGGTAAAAACATTGTTGATATAAAGAGAGATTTCTTAAATTCTAACGGTGCAGAAAAGCACATTAACATAACAATTTCAAAAGCAGAGGACTTTACTAAGACAGTAAACGGTAGCTTTGAAGATAAGATGAAAAATCTTGCTCAGGACTTAAATGTCTGCTCAAAGAGAGGGTTATCCGAGAGATTTGACTCAACAATCGGCTCAAACACAGTTTTGATGCCGTTTGGTGGAAAATATCAGATGACACCAACTCAGGCTATGGCTGCAAAAATTCCGATGCTTACCAAGGAAACAAAGACCTGTTCTGTTATGGCGTGGGGATACAATCCGTTTATCACAGAAAAAAGTCCATATCATGGTGCATATCTTGCAGTTATGGAGTCGGTTGCAAAATTGGTTGCAACAGGTGCACCGCTTGATGATTATTACTTAACATTCCAGGAATATTTTGAAAAACCTGGAACAAATCCAAAAAGATGGGGCAAGCCTTTGGCAGCTTTGTTAGGAGCTTTTGAGGCACAGATGG
>JAZNOH010000047.1:0-3525 GCA_045580715.1 Clostridia bacterium | reverse complement strand
TAAAATGGCAAAAAAGTTAGGTCGTAATTATATTGGTTTTGAAATAAGTGAAGAGTATTGTGAAATGGCTCTTGAGCGTATAAATGGTTAATTGTTTTTAGTTATGGTGTTAAAGGTGTAGAGTAATTCTACGCCTTTTTGTATGCAAAAGTTAAAATTTCATAAAAGTCTGGGAGTGGTGAATCTATGTTATGGGCTATTTTGGTGGCTGTTATAACACTAGCATTGATTTATGTAATCTTCAATTACTTTAGCATTAAAAAGATGCCTGAAGGAACTGAAGAGATGGTAGAAATGGCGAAAATTATTCGTGATGGCTCTGGTACTTTCTTAAAGACAGAGTTTAAGATGATAGCAATAGTGTGTATTGGTATTGCTCTTATATTTTCGTTATTTATTGAAAAGACAAGTGGTTTAACTTTCTTGTTGGGTGCTTTAATGAGTAGTTTGGTTTGTATTTTGGGTATGAAAAGTGCGACTTATGCAAATGTAAGGACTGCGAACAAGGCTCGTGAAAGTAAATCTATTGGTGAAACTGTAAAGGTTGCTTTGTCTGGTGGTAGTATAAGTGGTTTAAGTGTTCAATCTCTTGGTTTCTTGGGTTTGGTAACAATTCTTTTAATTTGGGGATTTAAATTTGATGAAGAAAGTACTGGTTTGTTATTAAACATTACTTGTAATCCATTTATAATGCGTTTAACAACTTATTCTTTGGGTTGTTCTGTTGTTGCAATGTTTAATCGTGTTGCTGGTGGTAACTATACAAAGGCTGCTGATATTTCTTCTGATATTTTGTCTAAATTAAGACATGATATGCCTGAAGATGATAGTCGTGTTCCTAATGTAATAGCTGACTTTATTGGTGATAATGTAAATGATATAGCGGGTAACTGTTCAGACTTACTTGAAAGTTTTGTTGCTACTGTTGTTTCTACATTGATGATTGCTTGTTCAATATCTATTTCATTGGGTAAAAAGATAGCAGAAGAAACTTCTACTTTTGTGGTTAATGGTGGTCATTTGGAAGATAATGATGTAATGAATGTTCTTTTTGGCTCTTTTAATCCTCCTGCTGCTTGGGAATTATTTGCTTTACCCGTTGCAATAGCGGGTATTGGTTTATTAGGTTGTGTTATTGGTTTGTTCTATGCTCGTATAAAGAAAATGGGTGATAATCCAGCTAAAGAGTTGGATATGTCAACTTGGATATCTGCTGGTGTAATAATATTAGGTACACTTGGTTTGTCTTATTATTTGTTTGGTAATGACTATGCTGCTCGTTTCTTTGCAGATTATGGCTTTAGTGCAGGTTGGTTATCTCCTTGGATTTGTATAATATTGGGTATTATTAGTGGTATTGCTATTGGTAAAATTACTGAATATTATACAAGTGCTGATTGTAAGCCTACTATTGAGTTGGCAAAATTATGTCCTGAAGGTGAAGCTTTTGTAGTAACAAAAGGTGACGCTATTGGTTCAAAATCTTGTATGTGGCCTATTTTGTTAATAGGTATTTCATTGTTAATAGCGGGTAATGTAGCTGGTTCTTATGGTATAGCTTTGGCGGCTTTGGGTATGTTATCTTTCGTAGGTGCAACTGTTTCTATTGATGCTTTTGGGCCTATTGCTGATAATGCTGGTGGTCTTGCTGAATCTTGTCATTTACCAAAAGAAATTCGTAAAATTACTGATAAATTAGATTCAGTGGGTAATACTACTGCGGCTATTGGTAAAGGTTTTGCTATTGGTAGTGCTGCTTTTGCTACTGTGTCTTTGATATCTGCTTATGTAGGTAATTATTCTGTTGGTGAACCCGTATTAAATATGGCTTCTTTTATAGTTGTGGCTGGTGGTTTAATAGGTGGTGCTTTAATAGAATATTTCTCTGCAATGCTTACTGATAATACTATTGAATCTGCAAAAGTTATGGCTGATGAAGGTGATAGACAGTTATCAATTCCAGGTGTGTTGGAGGGTACTGTAAAGCCTGATTATAATAAATGTGTAGAGATGGCAGCTAAATATGCTTTGAAAAAGATGTTGGTACCTTCTTTGTTGGCTATGCTAATACCTATTATAGGGGGTATTATATTTGGTGTAGAATTTGTAGGTGGTATATTGGTAGGTGCTACTATTTGTGCTATTCCTCGTGCAATATTTATGGGTAATTCAGGTGGTGCTTTTGATAATGCTAAAAAGTATATTGAAAGTGAAAGTTTAGAAGGTCATGGTAAGGGTAGTGCTGCTCATAAAGCTGCAGTAACTGGTGATACTATTGGTGATACTCGTAAGGATGTTGTAGGTGTTGCTTTAGATATCTTTATAAAAATGATGTCTACTGTTGCTAATACTTTTGTATCTGTATTTTCTCATTTTTCGTTATTTTAATTAGTTACTTGGTAAATGTGGTTGCATTGTGGTGTAGCCACATTTATTTTTGCACCTGAGATTTCTTATTTTGTTGTTTGCATGAGGATATAAAATTAAAATAATTGTAAAATGGATAAAAAGTGTGCAAATGTAGGTGATTTTTATGTCAGATTCAGTAAAAGTAATTCGTGGTGATTTGGATGGGGTATATAATGACCCTAATGCTACTTGTCATTTAATTCGTTCTTTTATATTGTCAAAGGGTGATTTAAAGACTAATAGTTTGAGTAATAAGTTTTGTAATGTAGAAATTTTGAAGGCAAATGGGCTGTATTATTTTGTAACTACAAGTGGTCGTTTGGGTGCAGAGAATAATAATGCGACTGTAAGGCGTTTGAATAGTGAGCGTATTGCCAGTCAGTTGTTTTTGGATGAATGTAAAAAGCGTGCAAAAGAGGGGTATACTCAAGTAGATGTGGTATCTATTTATCCTAATTGTAGTGCTTGTGCTAAAAATTTTGTATCTGAAAAGAATATTATGAGTAAAGAAGAGGCACAAGAAATAAAGGATAATAGTAAGGTAGATATTGAGTTACCTAAAATTTCTAAAAAGGCTTCTACTGTAAATCTTGATAAAGAAGTCATGAAGTTTGTAAAGAATGTATATTATGAGGCTAATCAATCTGTTAAGAACTCTTTAAATCCTGCGGCTTTTCAAAATAGTAATAATTTGGCGGGCGTATTGAATTTAAATATGATAAATAGGGGTAGAGAAATTCTTAAAGAGATTAGTGTAGTTCAGAATAAATTGGCGGTTGCGAAGAGAAATAGAGATGCATTAATGGAGGGTATTGCTAATCTTTCTAATATGTATAATTCTACTATTCCTCGTGTGTTGAAGAGTGGCTCTACTGAATGGCTTTTGGACACTGGTGAAAAGTTGCTTGAGCAGTATGAATTGCTTGATATTTTGGAGTTGTCCTTATCTCATGCTGTGCTTAATACAAGTGTTAGTGATAATATGGATGCTCAATATAAGGCTTTGAATTCTGATATAAGTTTGGTAAAAGATGAAAAGGTTATCAATGCTATAAAAGAAAAGATGAAGAGAGAGCAGTTGGGTAATCATCATTTCTCTACAAGGCTTTTAAATGT
>JAZNOH010000046.1:0-5368 GCA_045580715.1 Clostridia bacterium | reverse complement strand
CCTTTACCATTGATAACTCCCTTTTGAGCAAGCGTTGTTATAGCTGTTCTTGCCCATTCAACAGAACCAAGGTCTGTGAAAACTTCGCCTGAGTCAGCTGATGGATCAAGAGCTATTCCGCCGATTGATATTCCACCTGCTACACCACCAAAGCTGTCATCATCTTTCGAAGGACCTGTTGGTGAATCACTTGGAGTTCCAGAACCTTCTGGACCCGCACTATTTTCAGCAACTGCAACTGCTGCCTCAAATAATGTAGGAATTTCACTTGGTATCACTGCATTCTTAATTGTTTCTCTAAAGTTCAACAATGCATAGTTCTTTGAACCTTCTGTCAATGCATTATATCTTGTCATAACATCAGATGAAATTTCAAATTTTGTTGTGTTTTCAAGCATTTCTGCCTGAGCTTCCTCAAATTTGCTTTCATTCTTCAGATTTCTCAATACTTCAATCTTATCAAATGCATTATTAAGCTTAGACTCAAAGTCATTAGCTGTACTATCATTATATGTTGTATAATTTTCAAGCTGAGCTACAACATAACCCTTTTGAGCATCACTGAAGCCATCAAGAGCTACGCCCTTAGCTGTATCAATATCCTTTAGACGAGCTTCAAGGAATGCTTCAAGTGAATTATCATATTCTGAAAAATCGTGAGAATCAATCAAATCAATTGTTTCAGCTTTTCTTGCTTCATTAGTAAACAAGAATGTTGTCCATAGACGTTCGTCATCATTTAAATTATATGTCTGAACATAATATTCACCTGACATTGCATCTTCAGGCATTGTAAATGAGTAATCTATTTTTCCATCCTTAATTTCAGCTTGGTCTATACAAATAGCACTGTCACCATCAAAGTCAACATTTTCAGCGCTGTTACCATACCATACACCGATTGTAAATGGTTCGCCATCAATAATATTTATCTTATTTTTAACTGTAACTTTTCTTGTATTATTATTAACTGTTACATCAAGACCTCTTACAATAGCTGATGAGAAAAATCCATAGATACTTACATCATGTGATTTTATTGGGTTACTAGGATTTATTTCTTCCAAAACTGTAAGCTTTAATGTGTGTTCACTATCAGAAAGTTCCTTGTTGTCATAACCAAGTACTGTTGATTCTGAAGCAGTTATAGGATTAGTTGAAAGACCATAATATGTATCTTTTGTACCATAATCTATTCCATCAATTTCAATCTTAACCTTTCCACCACCACTGGAAACCATAGAAAGCATTCCCAAAACAGGACCTGAGAATTTGTATTCCAAAGTATCTCCAGGAGTACTTGTGAACATATAGTCGCCATGCTGATAATGATTTTTCTTTACCCAGTTACCTGTCAAAGTTACTGCTTCATTGTTATAAGCACTATCAAATTTAGGTAATGCACACTCAAGTAGCTTCATATCATAGTTATATTCAACATAACTCATAGACTTCTCTTTAGGTTTCTTGAAATATTCCCCTGTTTCAAGACATTCTATGATTTTTTCTGCATAAAGTGCATATCCAATATCACTTGGGTGAACTGTGTCATTTGGACCAAAAAATCCGCCTTGTGCAACATTTCCATCAATTGCAAGATAATCTTCTATAACAGGTTGCAAATCAATGCTTGGAATAGAATAATATTTAGCTACCTTTTGATGATATGTTGAAACATCCTTATATTCTCCATTTATAAGTTCACTTGTATAAACAAGTATAATATAAGGGTTTGATGGAGAACTCTGTAAGCCTCTAATAATAGACTCTAACAAGTACTGAGCTTGTTGTTGTGTCTTACCACTGTCATTTACTGCAAATTCGATAAAAACTATATCAGGATTTCTTGACAAAACATCTTTATGTGCTCTGTAATAACCTAATTCAGTTCCAGTTCCACCAATTCCGGCATTAAAATTTTTAACTGTTGTTCCAGGGTACTCTCTTGTAAACCACTGTCCAACTTTATCTCTCCAGGAGTTTCCAGAAGTTGCTCCTGAACCATTAGTAATTGAACCACCAAAATACACAACATTAAGTGTATCCTTGCCTTCAAATTTTGCCGGAACATCAGCAGCATATACATTCAAGAAACTTGAAAGTATTACTGTAATAAGTATTAAACATAATTTTTTCATATATGTGTTCCTTTCATAAACTGTCATATTTCTTATTCTGCATTAATTTAAAATTGTGCTTTTATAAATAGGGCTAAAATTGTTATCCCACATAAACAATTTGCATCCGGCATTTTCTTGATCCGGAACAATAGCACCTATACCAAAGGTTTCCTTGCTATCTGGTAAAAATGTTTTTTTAACCTGATTAACACCAACAAGCTTGCCTTCGCTGTCATAAACAGCTAACATACACATAGCATCAATAGCTGTATTTGTGATATTCTTAACATCTGCCTCAACAACATTTAAATTTCCCTTTTCAAGAGCTTCAATGTCTTCAACGCTTTCATTGCCTTCTAAATCTTCAGCAAGCTTCATTATCTTAATATTATGAACAGTCAATTTGTCGATTATATCACTTTCGCCGTCAGATACAAATAATCCATAAATATCAACTAAAAATGGCTCAGAAGCATTTGTTGGGTTGTCAAGAACTGTAATTTTTAGTGTATGTTCATTATCTAATAATTCTTTATTATCATAACCAAGCACTGTTCCTTCGCTCACATCATAATATGTATCATATGTTTTGACAACTTTTCCGTCAATTTCAATGTTAACCTTACCACCTGTTCTTGAAATCATATTCATCATACCAAGCATAGGACCAGAGAATTTATATTCAAGAGTTGCACCAGGCTCAGATGTTGACAAATATTCTCCATAATAATAATTTTCTTTCTTTTCCCAATTACCTGTTGCTGTAACCAAGCTATCAGACGCTGAAACAAATCTTGGCATTGTAAAATCAAACGGTTCAATTCCTAACTGGGATTCAACATAGCTAACATCTTTAACCAAAGGTTTCTTAAAATAGTTACCTGTTTCAAGACAGCTAATGATATACTCAGCATATTTTTGATAACCGGTTTTATTTGGATGAACACCATCGCTAAGAAGGTCGCGAATTGCTCCACCATTTGCAACATGAGGCTCTATAACACCTTTTTGTAGGTCAATTGATGGAATACCATAATATTTTGCAAGTTTTTCCTGATATTCCGAAACATCATCATAATTTTCATCTGTTGTATAGATAAAAATTATATATGGGTTTGTTTCTGACTCTTGCAAACCATTAACAATTCCCTCTAATGCCTTGTTTCCTACTTCTTCCTGCGCAGATGCATCATTTACTGCGAATTCAATGAACACTATATCAGGGTTTTTTTCTATAACATCTTTTCTTGTTCTATAATAACCAAGACCTGTTCCTGTTCCATGAATTCCTGCATTGTGATTTTTAACTTTTGTACCATCATATGTATCTGCAAACCATTTTCCAACAAGGTCTCTCCAAGCATATCCCTCTTCAGCACCTGAACCTAATGTAATTGAACCTCCAATATAAACAATATTCATATTGTCTTTACCTTCAAATTTATTAGCAGCTGATACATTGATGAAGCTTGAAAGCATTATTGCAATAATCAATAAGCACAATTTTTTCATTATCTTTTTCCTCCTAATTTAATAATTCTAAAAAATCCTCATTGAGTGCGTTCCCTGTCGAAAAACGACAGAGAACACAATCAAATAATTTTTTCTGTCAATTATTAAGCTGGTGATAATGTTACACCTGCACCATTTGTTGAGAATATCTGCATATAAGATGTAGTATTAATAGCTGATGCTTCATCAAGATAACTAAACACTTCTTTTCCATCAACAATCAACTTGATTCTGATTCCGTCAGCCTCATTGAGTGCACTGAAAGTAATATCGTGTTCAATGCCATCCTTAATATAATCATTTTTGTATTCCTGGAATATTGATGCACTTCCAACACCCCAGCTCTGCAACTCAATCATATCCTTTTTAACAAGCATAGCATATTGTTTGTTATTCCAACATGTTCCTGTAACTGCAGATGCACGAAGACCAATTGAAGCCCATCCATCTCCACTAAAATCAAATTTAGCTTTCATATTAACAATACTGTTTGGCTTTAATTTGTCACCAGTATAACCGAAGGATGCGCCATTAGAAACTTTTACAGCACCGCCTGAAGGACTTCCACCAAACCATCCTCCGACATCGCTAATCAATGTACCAATATTCAATTCCTCAGGATTTCGGAAAACGATGAAATTCAAATATTCATTCTCAAGCTTTGCTGCTTGTCGGTCAACCTGATTTCTTGTAACAGTTCTTGAATTAAATATTGCTTCCGCTTTTTCAATGTGAGGAATGAAATTTGCCTTAGCACCAATCATAAATTGACCTGGCTTATCGCCTTCCACAGCAGCATCATATTCTTTTCTTGCTCTTTGAATTGTCTGGTCTAAGATATATTTGTTAACAGTTTCAGCTTCAGCTGTTCTGAAAGTATAAACTCCGTCAGAGTTCCACTTTGTATTTTCCTTACACTTATAGTGGTCAGAGATAGCCTGCACCTTCCAATAGTATGTGCGACTTCCATAACGAAGATTTGTGAAGGTCTTATAGTTTCTTGTAACAATATCATCAAATACAACTTCCTTAAAATCTTTATCAGTTGCGACAACAAGACGATATCTGTTACCACCTGCTTTTTCACTCCACAACAATACTGCGTCATGAGCATCGACATTCTCTGCACCATTAACTGGTGACATTAGTCTAAAGTCATCAAGGAAAATTTCATCTTCACCCTCAATACCCATTTCATCAGGATTAAGTTCTTCAAAATCAGGATTAACCGCCTTGATTTGTGACCAATCAGTGATTTTTGGGTCAAACTTACTGTTAGTAACTGTCTGTGGCCATCCATCAAATGAATGATTGTTTTCATTCACATTATTTGCGTCAGGATGAGCAGCAAGCTGAGTGTATTCCCATGTTGTTCCCTTTAAATTAGGTGATCCATTGTCTCCTTCATCACCAAAATAAACAACATTATTTTTTATAACATTATTCTTTGGCCAGAATGCTTTACCATCAGAAATTTGAGTTCTTAACCAAGGATATTTTTTATAGAAAGTTTCTGCCACTTCAGAATCTAAATCTCCGAATGCACCAAACAATCTATTCAGAATATCTATCGGAGTTAGACCAGAAAAATATCCTTTATAATTATCCTTAAGAGTTCCCTCTTTATACATCTTCAGAGCATCCTCAGACCACTTAATCAATTCTTCACTTGTATGGCTCAACCATGTACCAGTTGAATACTCACCAATATAGTTGTTAATTGATAGGTTGTTTTC
>JAZNOH010000045.1:0-8793 GCA_045580715.1 Clostridia bacterium | reverse complement strand
CTGCACTAAACAGGATAAATGCAAGGATTCATATTTATTAGATATTGAAAAAAACATGAAAAGAATTGTAGAGTTAAGAAATCGAGATGAACTAAATATTGCAAAAGAAGAACTGAGAAAAATTGTGGATTCGGTTCCTCTTTTGGACTCCGAAAAATATATTGATGAGATAAAGCGTGAGTATGAACACAAGCAAAATAGGATAAATAGAAATATAAAATTGATATTTCCTAAAGTTAAGCGTTGGTCAAACATAACTGCTTCAGTTTCAAAAGCAATATCTATAGGCGGTTTGCTGACAGGAAACATTGAGGCGGCTGCAGTCTCAGGAGGTATTTCTGGAATAAGTAAAATAGTTGAAGAAGGAATGAAGTATTATGAAAATAAAAATAGTTGGGTTGGTTTCATCAACAAGCAAATATGATTATGACAAATTTAATATAAAACAGGAAATACCGAATTAAGCAAATTTTTTCCTATTAATAGTTGTAGAAGACTATATAGCGAAAATTCGTGAAACTCTAAGAGTACATTTCATCTCCACCAAAAAAATAAAGTCACAACGAACAGTTGTGGCTTTATTTTTTTGGTGGCTCCGAATTATCTGTTCTGCCAAGAATATAATCAACCGAGGTTTTATAAAAATTCGCTAATGTAATCAAGCAATCAGATGGTATATCCCTGTATCCTCTTTCATAAAGAGAATATTGTTGTTGAGTAATTAATAAAACTTGGGCAACCTGCTTTTGAGTTAAATCATTGTCCTCACGCAAATCCTTTAAACGAGAATAATATGCCATTTTAAACCCTCCAATTTCACACTCATATAAATGTATTGACATTTTATCACATAGATAGTATAATCTTTATTGCATACATCTATACGAATGTAAGGAGTGGATCTTATGGAAATAAAAACTGAATTATTAAAAACCCACATATCTGACTACATCAACTCTCAAATTCACAATTTTGAAATTGACGCAGATGAAATAGCAAATACAGTTGCAATAAAAATGCTGTCAGAAATTCAGAATATACTAAAAAATGACGATTATTCGGACTTTGAAATTGTAGAGGAAATAGTATGTGTGTTTGAAAAATATGAAATTGACTTTGGAAACATTCACGATTTTTAAGATAAGCTATTGCATATGTGATTAAAATGTGGTAGAATTTAGACAAAATATTTATTATAACATCAGAGGTGGTAAAATGAAACAGACGAAAACCAGAAAAATAGTTCTTTCTGCAATATTAGCAGCACTTGTGTGTGTTGCAACCTATATAATCAAAATACCATTTTCATCTCAAGGTTATTTCAACATTGGAGATTGTGTAGTTCTTTTATGTGGATGGATTTTAACACCATCATATGCCTTTTTATCAGCAGGAATAGGCTCCGCCTTGGCAGACATTTTATCAGGATACATAATCTATGCTTTACCAACATTTATAATCAAAGGCCTTATGGCAGTTTCTGCTTATCATATATATAAGCTTTTGTCATGTCGGATAAACGCAATTTGTGCAAGAGCCATAAGTGGTCTTGTTGGAGAGCTTGTTATGATTTTAGGCTATTTCATAACTGAAATATTTATGTATGGACTCATACCTGCAGCTCTTAACATACCGGGAAGTGCTTTTCAGGGGATAGTCGGATTTATACTCAGCATTATTCTGATTAATGTTTTCAAGAAAAACAAAATAATTAAATAAATATAAAAAAAGTCTTTTTCCCTTTTGGGAAAAAGACTTTTTAAATTATTTACCTTGTTGCATTTCTGCTACTGATTCCAAAACTGCATCTGCCATATACTTTATCTGGTCATCGCTTAAACCATAAAGTGGTAAATGAGTAAATCTCTTATAGAATACTTCTTCACAGTTAGGACAAGTCTTTGCGATTTCATCTGAATCGTAACCCATGTCCTGAACAACCTTAAATCTGTATAGTGGACCAAAGTGAGCAATTTGTGTAACTCCCTTTTCCTCAAGCTTCTTCTTAAGAACCTGCACATCTCCGCCAGCCTTTGCAGGGTCAATTTGCAATAGATACAAGTGGAATGATGGTTTAATATCGTCATTACCTAAATCTTGTGGAATAATAGCATCATTTTCTGCAAATCTTTCTGTCAAATACTTAGCAGCAGCTGTTCTCTTAGCAATGATTTCTTCATTACGAGCAACCTGCAATGTAAGACCTAAGCCCTGAATTTCAGTTGTTGATGAGTTACCTGCAACGAATGGCTTTTCTTTTCCAGGAATTGGAGTTATGTTATATAACCAATCCTTGATAGGACATGAGAAATCAAGACCTAAGAATCTTGCTCTCTTCATATCTGCTCCGAAACCAGGAATAGTTGTTGTTAAGATACCACCCTCTCCAAATGATGTGATATTCTTAACCTCATGCATTGAGGATGCCGCAAAATCTCCGATTGTACCAATTTTCTTACCCATATCCATTGCACCAAAAGCGTGGGCAGCATCTTCTAAAACAAGAATATTGTGCTTCTTTGCAAGCTCCATAATTGGATCTAAATCAACAGGATATCCACCAATATGTACAGGAACAATCATCTTTGTTTTGTCGGTAATTTTTCTTGCAACATCAGCAGGGTCCATGTTAATAGTCTTTGGATCTACATCTGCAAAAACGAGCTTACATCCGATTGACAATGGATATGCCATTGTAGCAACGAATGTGATAGCAGGAACGATAACCTCATCCCCTGCCTTAAGGTTAGCATACTTATATGCAATCTCAAAACCTGCAGTTGCATTTGTTACGAATGTTGATGTATCTGTACCCAAATATTCATTACAAGCAGCCTCTGCCTGTTCCACCTTGCTACCCAATGATAACTTTCCAGGTGGTGTTGCAAGCTCATCAAGCTTTTTAACCTGAGCCCAAACTGCTTCTAATGCATCGTCATATTCCTTTCCTTCGCCCTGCATAAGAAACTTTATTATCTCCATAAGGTCGTGAACATTATAGTTTTCACCGACAGCTGCCCAAGGAACTCTTGTGGCACCTGTATTATACCTAAAATCTGTTGTCTGTTTTCCCATTTTTATTCCTCCCTGTAATTAGTTTACTACATAGGTTAATTGTACCACAACAAAACATAAAAGTCAACATGAAATAGAAATATACTGATATTTTATTTTCCTTGTGTTGACAATTTTTTTATCAAATGGTATAATCGATTGGATAACATATGAAAAATATAGTTTTTACTTGACTCATTTGTATTTATCTAAATATAAAATATACTAAACATATATAATGACAGTGGAATGGAGGTGTTGATATGTCAGAAAAAATAACTCAGAAAGAACTTTTAGATATTGCAACAAGCATAGGCTATTACATATTAAAATATGGTGGAGAAATAAACCGTGTCGAAGACACAGTTCAAAGAATAGGTCTGGCGTATCAAATGGATGCAGTTCATGTTTTTGCAATTTCATCATCAATAGTTGTGACAATGGTTAAAAACGGAAATGCAATTTCACAAACCAGACGAGTTCATAAGCTTGAAACAAATCTTGAACGCGTTGAACAATATAATGCTCTTTCACGGGAAATTTGTAGAACCCAGCCATCCTATGATGTTCTTTCGGAGCAGATAAAACAAATAGAAGCCAGCTCATCCTATCCGTTCTGGGTTTCTTTATTGGCATATTCACTTGTAGGCGGCTCATTTGCCATATTTTTCGGTGGAGATATCAAGGAAAGCATAGTGGGTTTTATTGTGGGATTTGTTCTCAGGTTTGTTATGCTAATGGCTGATAAATTTCAAGCCAATCCTTTTTTTGCAAATGCAGCAGGAGCAGCTGCAACTGTTATTCTTATAAAATTGGCGTCATTCATATTTCCCAGCTTGGATATTCAAACATCAACTATTGCGGTTTTGATGCTGTTGGTCCCAGGCGTACTCTTAACAAATTGTATCAGAGATTTTGTTGCTACTGATTATACTGCCGGATTATCTAAAATCGTTGAAGCAATATTTATAGCATCAGCAATTGCACTTGGTGTGGGCGTATCAATTCTGTGGAGGTGACGAGCATGGTTATAGATATTATTTCTGCTTTTTTTGCAACAATGGGATTTGCTCTGCTTTATAATATACGAAGGAAAAATCTGATTATCGCATCCTTATGCGGAGCATTTTCGTGGATGGTTTATTTGATTGCAGACGGAATTACTAACTCTTTAGTTATTCCGTATTTCATATCAGGCATATCAATAGCCCTGTATTCCGAACTTGCAGCCACAATTTTTAAATCTCCTGCAACAGTCTATTTAATCCCAGGAATTATCCCTCTTGTCCCTGGTCTTACCATATATCGAACAATGGAGGCTTGCCTTTTTGGAGATATTCAGGGATTTGCCGAAGGGTTAGTGAATACTTTAAAAATCGGCGGTGCAATATCTTTAGGATTAATTTTAATATCATCATTTTTCAAAATTCTAAGAACAAGACTATATAAAAAATAAAGGGTATCGGAAGATACCCTTTATTTTTATTTAATTTCCTCAAAATCTGCAGCCGAATGTTTACATAATGGACAAATGAAGTCCTCTGGTAATTTATCACCTTCATATATATATCCGCATATCTTGCACACATACCCTTTTTTGCCCTCTGTCTGAGGTTTTGGCTTAACATTGTCCTGATAATATGTGTAGGTCATTGTTTCTGCATTAGTTATAACTCTTGACTCTGTGATTGAACAAACAAACATTCCGTGAGTATCAAAATCAACATACTGTTCAACCTTTAATGACATAAATGAGTTTATATATTTAGGCAGGAATACCAATCCATTATCAGAACGCAATATCTCCATATTACTGAATTTATCAACATTTCTTCCACTCTTAAAACCAAAGTTTTCAAATACACTGAACGGTGCATCTGTTGAAAGACAGTTAACATTCATTTTTCCTGTCTGTTTTATTGTGTGATACGAATAGCTATCTTTATTAATTGTTACAGCAATTCTGTTCGGAGTGTTTGTAATCTGTGTGATTGTGTTCACAATTAAGCCATTATCCTTTTTGCCATCATTTGATGTAACAACATAAAGTCCGTATCCGATATTAAATAACGCAGACAAATCATTTTTGTTAGCAGTTTCACCCTGTCTTGCCATATAATCGGCACAAAGCTCGTCAGCAAGGTCATTAAGCTGTTTTGAGCTTTCGGCATTTAGTGCAGACAGAATTTTAACAGTTGTATCTGCATATGTGATATTTTTGCTCTTTTCAAGCATTCCTCTCATAACCTTTGCAGCAAGTGGTGCCCAGCTTCCATTCTCTATAAATGCAACTGTCTTATTCTGAAAATCTCTCTCAACAAGGTGATTTATAAACTCCCTCATAAATGGGAATATCTCGGCATTGTAGGTTGTTGTTGCAAAGATAATTTTATTATATCTGAATGCGTCCTCAACTGCCTCTGCCATATCACATCTTGCAAGGTCATTTACAACAACCTTAGGGCAACCCTTTTCTCTTAGCTTGTCTGCTAATTGCAAAACTGCTTTTTTTGTATTACCATAAACTGAGGTATATGCAATCACAATTCCCTCTGACTCTGCTTCATATGATGACCACTTATTATATAAGTCAAGATAGTATCCCAAATTTTCACTCAAGACAGGGCCGTGCAACGGGCAAATTTTTTCAATTTCAAGGTTAGCTGCCTTTTTTAACAAATTCTGAACCTGTTTTCCGTATTTTCCAACAATACCGATATAATATCTTCTTGCCTCACAAGCCCAATCCTCCGAAACATCAAGTGCTCCGAATTTTCCAAAACCGTCTGCTGAGAACAACACCTTATCATAATCATCATAAGTAACTATTACCTCAGGCCAATGTACCATCGGTGCAGTCACAAAGGTAAGAGTATGCTTTCCTAAGGAAAGAGTATCCCCCTCTCCTACTATAAGTCTGTTATCAATAAAATCATTACCAAAAAAATTTTTTATCATAGTAAATGACTTTTCGGAAGATACTATTTTTGCCTTTGGATATGTCTTTATAAAGTTCACAATATTTGCAGAATGGTCAGGCTCCATATGTTGAACTATTAAGTAGTCAGGCTCTCTTTTACCAAGAGCATTTTGCAAATTATCAAGCCATTCGTGTGTAAATCTTGCATCAACAGTATCCATAACTGCTATCTTTTCGTCTATGATTACATATGAGTTATATGAAATACCATTCGGCACCACATACTGTCCCTCAAATAAATCAACTTCATGGTCGTCTACACCAACATATTTTATATCATTTGTAATATTCATATCAGTCATTCTCCTTTTTTTATGCTATCAAAATTATATCAAATTCACAATAAATAGTCAATATAAAATTAGTATATCACATCTTATATAAAATAATTATTAAATTGGTAATTTTGTGTGATAGTTTTTTGTCATTCTATTGACTTTTTGGTCGAAATGTGCAATAATTATTATAGTTTATGCTAAATATTAGGAGGTTTCTTATGAAAAAAGGAAATTTAGGAAAAGTCATTGCTATTATAATTGCAATGATAGTTGTAGTTGCAGGTGCTTTTATTTTTAAGGCAGATGCAGCTGAAGGTGCAAGTATGTATGCTTCAACACCTATGGCGTTGTTCCCACCATTCTTAGCTATCGCTCTTGCACTTATCACAAAGGAGGTTTATTCTTCTTTATTCATTGGTATTCTTTTAGGCGGACTTCTTTCTGCTAACTGGAATGTTATCGGAGCTATGGATTATCTTGTTAATGACGGTATAATCGCAGCTATTTCATCAACTGCAGGAATATTTATGTTCCTTGTAATTCTTGGTGTGTTGGTTGCTTTGATTAACAAAGCAGGTGGTTCTGCTGCATTCGGAAGATGGGCAAAGGTACATATCAAATCAAGAGCAGGTGCTATGATTGCAACATTCATTCTTGGTGTTCTCATCTTTATCGATGACTATTTCAATTGCTTGACAGTTGGTAGTGTTATGAAACCTGTAACTGACAGCCACAAAATCTCAAGAGCGAAGCTTGCATACTTAATCGATGCAACTGCTGCTCCAATCTGTATGATTGCTCCTGTTTCTTCATGGGCAGCTGCAGTTTCACAGTTTGCTGAAGGCACAGCTTATTCAGGAATTGAGCTTTTCATTCGTGCTATTCCATATAATTTCTATTCACTTTTGACATTCGTATTTATTATATCACTCGTGCTTATGAAATTTGACTACGGTCCAATGAAATTGCATGAAAAAAATGCAATTGAAAATGGTGACCTTTTCACTTGTGGAGAAAGAGTTGCTGAAACTGATGAGGCTGAAGCAAATCCAAGAGGAAGAGTTATTGACCTTATCTTGCCTGTAATCGTATTGGTTATTACTTGTATCCTTGGTTTATTATATGTTGGTGGATTCTTCGCAGGCTCTGATTTCGTTACTGCTTTCGGTGACACAGACGCAACTGTAGGTCTTCCATGGGGAGCTTTGATTGCTTTAGTATTTACAATCATCTACTTGATAGCAAGAAAGATTGTTACATTTAAAGAAGCTATGGAATGTGTTCCAAAGGGATTTATCGCAATGGTTCCTGCTATCTTGATTTTGACATTTGCTACAGCTCTTAAAAATATGACAGGTCTTTTGGGTGCTGCTGACTTTGTTGGCGCATTGATGGATTCTGCTGCTGCAGGTCTTGCAAACTTCTTGCCTGCTATCATATTCATTGTTGCTTGTGTTCTTGCTTTTGCAACAGGAACATCATGGGGAACATTCGGAATTCTTATTCCTATCGTTGCTGCAATCTTCGAGCCAGGCAGCCAGTTTATGATTATCGGTATGTCAGCTTGTCTTGCAGGTGCTGTTTGTGGTGACCACTGCTCACCTATCTCTGATACAACAATTATGTCATCAGCAGGTGCTTGCTCTGACCACTTGAACCATGTTTCAACTCAATTGCCATATGCAATCACAGTTGCTGCAATTTCATTCGTAATGTACTTGCTCGCTGCATTTATTCCAAATGCTTACATATTGCTCCCTGTTGGTGCAATTCTTACAGTAGCTACATTGTTTGTAATTAAAAAGGTTACAAAGTAAGCTTAAATAGTAAATTAAAATACCCTATCCAATTTGGATAGGGTATTTTTTATGTAATCACTCGTCATCATCAACAAAACTTTCATCAGAATACATATCTTCCATTTTGCATTGAATTTCTTTTAATTCCTCAATTACATCTGTTAATTTATTGAATAATTGAAAATACATTTCCTTATAATCTGCCATATCCATATTCTCCTTTCGTTTTTCTCACACAAATTAAAAAATGCGTGGCAACAGAAATCTGCACCACGCACAAAAACGCAGTTTAGATTTCATGTTACCACACACTATAATCCAGTTAACTTTCGCACAATACGAGTGTATAAAATACTGCGTTTTTTACAAAGAAAAAACATTCGTATTTTGCGAAAAATAATATAAAAATATTCATTATTAAATTATAGTATGTGGTAAATATATTTTACCACACATTTTCAAATAAATCAACAAAAAAATCAGACACATTATAATTATTTTTATTTATCAGAATTTAAATCAAAAATATATCTTGACACATTCTATAAAATATGATAATATAAATATAGCAAGAGGGAACGACATCAGTTGTTTCCGCAAAGTAAATCGTTTTATTTAAAGCCGTCTACTTGGCAGAGTAGGCGGTTATTTCTTTATGTAAAGGATAATTATCATCACTAAT
>JAZNOH010000044.1:0-1940 GCA_045580715.1 Clostridia bacterium | reverse complement strand
AGATAATAGTAAAGTTGCTTATGTTATTGTAGATGAATTAGTAAAATGGGCTGAAGAGTCTGGTAATAATGGGTATAATGTAAATTCGTTGTCTGGGAAGTTTCCTTTGTTAAAATGGCGAAATTATAAGCCTGGTGATGTTGTAAAATTAGGAAAATGCAAACAGGGTATGAATTCAAATTATACATCTGCTATAACTGAACAAATAGAGTGGATTGTAGTTGATAATACTGGTGATAAATTGCTTTTATTATCAAAAATGGGTTTATATAATGGTAGTTTAAAAGATTTATTGCCTCGTTTTCAGGGTACTTTCTTTGATAGTGAAAATGATTTTATAATGTCAAAAATAGGTTCTTCTGAAAATTTATTTGAGTTCAGTGTTGCTGATTATGAAAAGTATAAATCAGTAAATGGTGTTATGTCTTGTTGTCCTACTTTATGGGCTTTTATGCTTTCGCCTAATAATGAATCGGGTGAAAGGGATCAAAGTGATATAGATTCTGTAAAGAATAAGACAGCAAATTGTATCTGGCGTTTAAGTGATAGCGCTAAAGGGGTTAATTGTCAAACAGATATGCTTGTGGAGGCTTCTGAACAGTATTGTAGAGTAGCAGTTTGGGTAGATATATCCTGTTAAAAATTAGTTTTATAGCACTTGTTAAGTTATATAGTGATATGTGGTTAATAAGAGACTTTGTAAAATGTGGAGATTTTTATTTATTATTGAGTAGTAGAGAAAATGGCTACTACATTTTAAATTTAAGAGGAGGTAAAGAGTATGCAGAGGTTTTGGTTATTTTTATTGACCTTTATGTTAGTGTTCAATATGTCTGTCGTTGCTTACGCGGATGAAACTACTTCACTTGCAGAAGCACCAGCTGAATCTGCTGCTGTTGCTGAAGTAAATGAATCTGAGCCATCTACAGAAAGTGTTGATGAAATTGATAGTTCTACTGCTTCGGGTGTGTCAGAAGATTTTGTAGATGTTGATTTGGATGAAGTTTATGTTAACTTAAATTTCGTTAATGTAAGGTCTGATTTAAAATCATTATTATCTTCTGATTCTTTCGATGTTGTTTTGGTTGATGAAGGTGGAAATTCTTCAAAGGGTGTTGCTGATTTTGGAAGTATTGATGGTACTTCTTTAGTAGTGCGTTTTGAGACAAAAGGATTAAAAACTTCAAAAGGTGTAAAGTTTGAATGTAATTCTTCTATTGTGAGAATTCTTGATGACTCTAAAAATAGTGATGGCATTGTTCTTTTTGAAACTTATAAAATGGATGATGCAATAATGGGGTCCAAGGATTATCCATTTGGTGTATTGATGAATTATGTAAATGAACAATTTGTGACAGTAAAGACTGTTGATGAAAATGGTAATTCTGTTTCATCTGTTCCTTTATGTTTTGAAGATGGTAAGGGATTAACAGTAGAATTGGTAACAGATTCAAATGGTGTTGCTAAATTATCTGCTGATAAATATGCTGGCATGTCTTTGAAAGTAAGAAGTTTAAACAGTAAATATACAATTCCTGTAGGTTTGATTGTCAATACAGATAAGTCTGAAATTGTAATACCTACAGAATTTGATGCTTCAGAGGTTAAAGAATCTGCTTTAATTTTAAATGTTAAAACAGATGTATTAACTGATATATCATCAAATTGGGCTGAATTTACTCTTGAATTTTCTAATGCAAGTGGTGAAAAACATTCAATAGTTAATAAATCTATTGGTGTAACAACTCATAAGTTGCCTGCTGGAACTTATTCTGTAAAGGTTGTTAGTTCTCCTTATTCTACTGTAAAAGTGGGAAATTCTGTATCTATATCTGGTTCGACTTCTTTTGATGTAAGTGTTTCTCCTTTATCAACATTTGAAATATATGATGGCGGTAAGGAATATGACTTTGAAATACTTGGTGTTTCTCATTTAGAAG
>JAZNOH010000043.1:0-3147 GCA_045580715.1 Clostridia bacterium | reverse complement strand
AAATAATTTTAAAATCATCGGAATTTTCCGATGATTTTTTCATAATACTTGAATTTTTTGGAACACTACCTATAAAAAGGGAGTGTTTTAAATGGGATTTTTATTTAGCATTATTGCAGGAGCTGCAATGAGTATTCAAGGTGTTATGAACACACGCTTAGGTGATAAAATAGGACTTTATGAATCAAATGTCTTTGTTCAGGGAACAGCTTTTCTGTTTTCATTAATAGCTCTTTTCTTTCTTGGGAAAGGAAATTTTAAAGATATTACACAGGTAAACAAACTATATCTTTTAGGCGGTTTGATAGGTTTAGTGATAACTATAACAGTTATGCTTGGCGTCGGAAAACTCAGCCCGACAATTGCAATTTCAACCATTCTCATATCCCAGCTTTTAGTTGCCGCAATAATTGATGCTTTTGGTTTAATGGGAAGCGAAAAGGTTGCATTTACCTGGACAAAATACCTCGGTATCGGTCTTATGATTGCGGGAGTTCTGATTTTTAAAAAGACATAAAAAAGTACGCCAATTAATTTGGCGTACTTTTTTCGTTTATTCAAATATTACATTATCAATAATTCCATACCCTGTTCCACCCTTTGGAGTAGTGTTTGGATAGTCCTCATTCAATGTCATCTTTGTTGCTGCAATTATTTCATTACTTTCATTTTCTGTAGCAACCTTATCGCTGAATTGAATTTTTCCAATATGAGTATCCTTCATAGTACATATATCATCAGGATAGAACATCTCATTCCAATTAGCAGGGTCAGGACCATTCTTAAATGTTTCTGACAACGGTCCGACCTTTATAACCTTAATATCCTTTTCCTTAAATTCATCAACAGTATGTTGGATTTGAATGTTATCAAAATGCACATTTTTAACATCTGAACATACCTCAAACAAACCTTTAACAGGCAATCCTCCAAATCCCGAGCCTGTTACCTCAGGGAAAATAATATTTTCAAAATAAACATTTTCAATATTTCCAAGTATTTCTGAGCAATCACTTGGAAGATTGAATCTTGGTTGTCCATATAATTTGAATGTATAAACACCCTCAATATTTCTGACAACTATATCCCTTATATCGCAATCTCTATATGATTTATCTTCGTAAGTTTTTCTACCAGGAAGCATACGGAATTCATTATGATAGCTATGGATATTTTGAACTATCAACTTCTCAATAGTTCCAAAACTCATTGCAGATGTACCCCAATCCCATGCATTTAGGGCAACCATATCATCTCCCATATTCTTTCCAGACAACTCATTCAAAATACCATACTTGACAGGTCCATTAACATGAATACCATCTTTGAAATAATTTTCAAAATGAATATTTTGTATTGACATACCCTCGCAGTTAGATATTTCAACTGCATATGATTGTGAATTTGTGAATGTTGCATTTTGAACTATAATATCCTTTACATTTGAGAATATCATAATTCCAAAAGCCCCTAAAATAGGATTTTCCTTTTCGGTTTTTAGTGAACCGTTTCCATTTGTTATTTTTCCTCTGACATAATGCAATCCATCCCAGATACCACCATCAATCACAATATTTGTATTAGGATTTTCGAATTTTTGAGCACAATAGTTTCCTGCAATAAGGTTTTCATTTCTGACTAAACACAAGCTTGTGTTTGGAGCCAGCGCAATTCTTTGCTTTTGGTCAACCTTTAATTTGTAATCATTACGCATTATAATTGATGAATCAAGATATATATCTTCATTCATATCTGGTATATAAACCTTTTTATTATCATCAAGAGCCTTCTGGATTGCTTTATTCCATATCTTAGCATTTATTTTTTTAATGCCATCAACATTTTCGACCTCAATTTCCTTGTTATATACCAAGTCAGAATAATCATTTACATTAACAAACCCATTTTCATCATATGTTGTTACTACTCTATCTTTAATCTCAGAAATTAAATTGTTCATACTATACTCCTTATACTCCACTATATGCCGAAAAACCACCATCAACAGGAACAACTACTCCATCAACAAATGTTGCACCCTCTGATAATAACCACAATAATGTACCTGAAAGCTCCTCAGTTTCTCCAAATCTACCCATTGGTGTACTTGCGATTATTTTCTTTGAACGCTCTGTGTAATTACCCTGGTCATCAAATAACAAAGCTCTGTTTTGTTCTGATGCAAAAAATCCTGGTGCAATGGCATTAACTCTGATTCCAACCTTTGCAAAGTGGACTGCAAGCCATTGTGTGAAGTTCGAGATTGCAGCCTTTGCTCCACTATATGCTGGTATTCTTGTTAACGGACAAAATGCATTCATAGAAGAAATATTGATAATATTACCATCCTTTGATGCAATCAAATCAGGAGCAAACACCTGTGTAGGAAGCAATGTTCCAACAAAGTTAAGATTAAATACAAATTCGATTCCTGATTGTTCCAAGTCAAAGAATGACTTAACATCTTCCCTGTCCTCATCGCCAAGCTCATAATAATCCTTTGATGTTGTTCCCTTTGGATTATTTCCTCCAGCACCATTTAACAAAATATTAACTGTTCCAAACTTTTCATTTACTATCTTCTTTGCATTTTCCAAGCTGTCTTTTTGCAAAACATTTGCACCGACTGCTATTGCAGTTCCACCGTTTGCATTAATTTCATCTGCGACCTTCTGTGCATTTTCTTCGTTTAAATCAAGCACTGCTACTTTAGCGCCACACTGTGCCAAAACCTTAGAAAAGCCTGCACACAAAACTCCGCCGCCACCTGTGACAACACAAACCTTATTACTTAAATCAATTTCAAAAGGTAATTTCATATTACTTTCCTTCTTTCTCTAATGCTTCCCAAATTCCTGCTATATACATAGCACCCAAAGCTCTGTCATATAAACCATATCCCGGCTTTCCTGTTTCTCCCCAAATCATTCTCCCGTGGTCAGGTCTTATATACCCTTTAAAGCCATTATCGTGATATGCTCTCAAAATCTCAACGAAATCAAAACGTCCGCATTCTGAATAGTGGCCGCTTTCTTCAAATGAGCCATCATCAAGAATTTTAATATTTCTGATGTGAGCAAAATGAATTCTTCCCATCTTGCAATACTTTTTAACCATAGCAGTATAATCATTTGCTTTGGTACAGCC
>JAZNOH010000042.1:0-1530 GCA_045580715.1 Clostridia bacterium | reverse complement strand
GCCTCCGACTTGTGTAGCGGTTATGGGTAAATGGTATAATACTATTATTTTCCCAACTCTCTAATATAGTAATTGTGTGGGGGACGCTTCGCGTCCCCCACTATTCATTTGCGAATAGTGGATGGTTAAAATAGTAAATGTTTTGTATATATCTGTGTAATTCCTCGCAGAGCATTAGTTAAATAATTGGTTAAAATTGGTTAATTGAATGTAGTTTCATTAAAGTTTGAACACATTCGTGCATTTAAAATAGAAAACTATAACACACGAGTGCGTTTTGTGTGTTTTAAAAAATATAAAGGTGGTAAATATTATGTCTGATGGTTATAGTATCGTAGATGGTAAAAAGGTATCTGGTCGCAGAATATCTTTTGATGGCGAAAATTTGTCTGTAAATAGTGCTTCTCCTGTCGATGAATTGGGTAATGGTATTTCTGCAGAAGAGATGAACAGTATTGGTGATAATATGGTAGAGATGATGTCCAAAATGTCTGATGCTGGTGATACTGTGGATGCTTTTGTATCTGAAAATACTCCTACTGAAGATTTGGGTAATGGTGATAATATCTTTGTGGATGACATTACTGCTGGTCATTGTTTTGAGACACCCTATGGTAAAATCTATGTAAAATCGACTGAGCCTGTTGATGTAACTCTATTAGAGCGTACAAAAAGTCTTGTAAAAAAGAATGCAATTCCTTTTGGTGTTGGTTTGGCAGTAGGTTTAATAGGTTGTGGTCTTTATGGTTTGTTGAAAGGTAAAGAAGATTAATTTAGATTAATTCAATATAATTAAATTGAAAGTTAATTACTTTTGGTTAAATAAAATTCCAAATAGTAATAGTTATCAATTATCTAATATTTAATATATCCCCACTATCTTATGTATAAAGGTTGTAGGGGGGACGCTTCGCGTCCCCCCTACCTATTCATATTATTGTGTGGTTTTTATAGTTAATTGTATAAAGGAAAGGTGTGTTTTATTTTGTATAAGTTGTATTTTCGTGATAGTTTAGGTAAAGTGTTAAATGAAGAGCCTTTATTAAGTAGTGATAGGCCTACTTTGGGCGAGGTTTTTTGTTTAAGTATGCGTCAGGATAGCATCTCTTTAAGGGTATTGGATACTGAGCGTATCTTTGGTTCTGATGATTTGTCTAATGGTTATAGTTATTATGTAACTGTGGGGTTTAAAAAGGATAATAATAATACTTTAAAAAGTTTTAGTCCTTCTCAGGTTTATGGTATCAAGCGTGATATTTCTGGGGTAAATAATCCTATTCCTGAACTAACTTTGGAAGAGTTTAAAGCTGAAAATAAGGCTGCGAAAAAATCTTTGAAGATTTCTAATCCTGAGTTAAGTGGTGTATCAATTCTTGCTTCTGTTCATCCTGTTGATGAAACTGAGGATGGTCAAAAGTATATAAGTGCGAACAGTCCTTTGTTGTCTATAAGTTATACTGTTGGTGATATATCAAAAATGGGTGATACTGAGACTTATGATAAGGAAGTTTTTGTAGATTGGTTGGTAAA